>CALLZJ010000120.1 GCA_937858435.1 uncultured bacterium | reverse complement strand
AGGACTCGTTGCTAGCCGTGAACTCACCATTCTATCGACGCCGCGTCGAAACCACTCCACGCGAATCGCATGCCGCTCGGCATAGCGGTCCTTGTACTTGCCGCCGCGCCCGGCCCAGATGCTCTTGAACAGTTCGAGGGCGGTGAACAGGTTGAAGTTCGGACTGTTGCGGTTCAGGGCATCGAACATCTTGGGGATGCCGGGATGAAACGAGTCGTTCGACTTGCCGCTAGACTTGTCCCGGAACAGCGAGACCCCGGCTGGGTTGTAACCCGCGTCGATCAGGGCCATTTGAATGGACTCATCCACCTGCCGTGTGACGGGGCGCTTGTCATGAAGCGTGCGGATGCGGCGGGCGATGTCGGCCGCCTTCAGGCCGACCGCGCTGTCCGTGGTGATGCGCAGCCGAGCGACCGCGGCATAGTCCTTGGCCGACCCGGAACGAGTCCTGCGGAAATGTTCCTTGACGCGCAGCCAATCCTCCGCGACTTGTTGGGGCGTGGCCGCGGGCCCCCCCGCCCCAACTTGAAACCTCACCTTCATGGCGACTTCCTTTGCCTTGACTTGCCCGGCGGAATCGACGAGGTTCTTGCCGTCGACCAAGTAGCCGTAGCCCAGCGTGACGTAGCCATTGCCATCGCAATAGAAATGGAGCACCAAGCCCTCCCGGCTGCGGATGTGCTTCACCAGCTCGTCCATCCTGATCTTGTTGTCTTGCAGATTCGCCATGACGGCCTCCCTTGACGCAGTGGTTGCAGGACAGGCTCTAGCGGCGTCGCGCTTGGATGCTGAAGGCGCAACGGGCGACCAGCTTCAGCAATGGGTGCAACAACCGGCCTGCAACAGCAACCGCGCGGGCGCCGGCCTTGTGGACCTGAAGAATGGTGATTCGGACTCTGTGGCCAAGTGGCGCAAGGCTTCCCACGCCCCCTTACGTCACCACCTCCACCGCCCGGATGCGGAGGTGGAGGTAGACGATGCAGACCACGAAGACACCAGCGAGGACGAGCAGGGCGGCTTCGACGGGCGGCTGCCGGGCTGCCAGGGACAACTGCCGGACCCGTTCACTCCCGCCTCGGTCCGGCGTGACCCCCAGGCACCACGAGCCGACCACGAACATCAGATTCCACAGGTCGATCAGCCGCCAGTGCGGGTCGTAGCGGAGCAGGTCGACCAGCACGTCGGCCACGATGCGGCAGAAGAAGAGCAGCCCGGCCCAGACCATGACCAGCGGCACGGTCCGGCGGAGCCAACTGGCGAGCATCACCACCAGCGGGCTGAGCACCACCGTAAGCGTCAGCCCGTAACCGAGCACACCCCAGAGCAGCGGCCAGGGAGCGTTCACGAACTCCTCGCTCAACAGCATGCCCTCGATAAAGAGCAAGATCGCTGGGACCGTCGTCAGCATGCTGATGAAGACGGCGACGGCCGCCATCTTGCCAATCAGGTAGTGCCAGCGATGGATGGGCTTGGAGAGATAAAAGGGCAAGCTGCCATGCTGGTAGTCGCCCCCCACGAGGGTGGCCCCGGCCAGGGCCAGGATCGCCATCGTGAAGTAGCCCTGGAACCAGAAGAAGTTGCGATAGGTCTCGGCGTCGCCGGCCAGCTTGAGCTGCTTCTGCAGCGTCATCTTCATGTCGGTCCAGAACTTGATCATCTGCGGCGTGGCCCGGTTGTTGGTCAGGGCCTCGATGTCGATCTGCGAGAAGAGGTAGATGCCGCTGGCAAAGAGCAGGAAATTGAGCAGAGCGGCGACGTAGAGCAGCCAGAAGAGCTTCTGGCGGAAGATCATCTTGAGGGCCACCCGGGCGATGGGCCAGGGCGTGCGCCAGGCGCCGCGCCGCTGCCCGCTCCAAGGTCGGTAGCCGAGCAGATTCACGTTCATGAGCGCGCCTCCGCGGCGGGGTCGAGCTGGTCGACGGCGGCGCCAGCGTGGTGCACGGCACCGGGCGGCTCGCTGCCGCGCTGCGCCTCGCCCCGTCCCTCTTCGTCCATGACCCGGTGGAAGAGCTGATCGAGGTCCTCGTCGTCGCGCTGCAGACCGCGAATGAGCACGTCGGCATCTCGGGCCAAGGCGAAGAAGCCGCGCGTGGACCAGCCCTCGGGGACGGCCACGCTCACTTCGCGCTGGCTTTCGGAGCTCAGCACGGTCAGCCCCGCCGACTGGAGCGCTCCGATGAACGCGGCCACGTGCTCGGCTGGCTCCATTTCCAGCCGATAGCGATCCCGCCGGCTGGTCCGCAGCTCGTCGACGCGCCCCTGCCGCACCACGCGCCCGCCAACCAGGATCACGACTTGGGAACAGACGCGCTCCACGTCGCCCAGGACGTGGGTGGAAAGCAGCAGCGACTTGCCATGCTCCTGCACCAGCAGCCGCAACAGGCTCAGCATGTCGTCCCGGCCGGCGGGATCGAGCCCCGAAGTCGGCTCGTCGAGCAAGAGCAAGGGCGGATCGTGGACGAGGGCCTGGGCCAACTTGATCCGCTGCTTCATGCCGGTCGAGTACTCCTCCAGCTTGCGATAGCGGGCCTCTTCGAGCCCCAGGAAGGTGAGCAGTTCATGGGCCCGGCGTTGGGCGTCGCGGTAGGGCATGCCGCAGAGTTCGCCCGCCAGCGTGACATATTCCACGCCCTTGAGCCCGGGGACCAGGGCGTCGGCCTCGGTCATGTAGCCGACCAACCCGCGCCGCTGCCCGCTGTCGCCTTGCAGATCGAGTCCGAGCACGCTGCCGCCGCCCGCGGTGGGAGCGAGCAGGCCCAGGAGGAGGCGGAGCAAGGTCGACTTGCCCGCACCGTTGGGGCCGAGCAGACCGATCGCGCCGGGCTCGAGGACCAGCGAGACGTCGTCGAGAGCCAGGTGGGCCCCGTAGCGGTAGGTGAGATGCGTGAGCGTGATCAGGGACATAGGGACCATTGTAGGGCGGGCCCGCCGTCGCGCCCCGCCGCCGTCGAGCCCGGAAGTGCTGGAACTGCTCGTGGCGGCCGGTATACTCGGGGGTACGCCGAAGGAGCTTGGGTTCATGACCGACGAACGTGCCCCCGATTTTCCACTCAACATCGATAGCGACGTCATGTCGCCCTTCGGCGATCCCGTGCCGCCGCCCAGTCCTGTGCCGCCGGGATTGCCGTTGGACCAGGCAGCGACCCTACGCACTAAAGCGGGCGAGTCGTTGGGCAGCGATCTACCCTTCTTGCCTGGTTACGAAATGCTCGAACGCATCGGCCGGGGCGGCATGGGCGTGGTCTACCGAGCCCGGCAGATCAACCTCAATCGCGTGGTCGCCGTCAAGATGATCGATCCCCGCAGCTTCACGTCGGCCGATCACTTGCAACGGTTCCAGTCCGAGGCCAAGGCCGTCGCCCAATTGCAACATCCGGGCATCGTGCAGATTTACGAAGTCGGCACCTTCCAGGCGCCCGATGGCCTGGCCTATCCGTACATGGCGCTGGAGTACGTCGGGGGCGGCACGCTGAGCCGGCGCATCGGTGGCCAGCCGCAGCGTCCCAAGGATGCGGCCCGGCTCGTGCTGCAGCTCGCCGAGGCCGTCGACCACGCCCACCAGCAAGGCGTCATCCATCGCGACCTCAACCCCGCCAACGTCCTGCTGGACGACAAGCGCAAGGGCCGCATGACCGGCTCCGACGTCCACCCGGCCCTGCGGATGATCAACACCATGCTGGCCACGCCCAAGGTCGCGGATTTCGGCGTGGCGAAGAACTTCGCCGGCGGCCCGCAGGATCAGACGAAGTCGGGCATGATTGTGGGCACGCCCAGCTACATGGCGCCGGAACAGGCCGAGGGCAAGTCGAAGCTGATTGGCCCGTCGACCGACGTCTATGCCTTGGGCGCCATTCTCTACGAAATGCTCACGGGGCGTCCCCCCTTCCAGGGCGTGCAGCCCATGGACGTCATTCTCCAGGTGCTGGCCGAGGACCCCATCGCGCCGCGTGTCTTGCAGCCGAAGATTCCCGAGGACCTTGAGAGCATCTGCCTGAAGTGCCTGCAGAAGGATCAGGCGGCCCGCTATCCTAGCGCCGCGGCTCTGGCCCAGGACCTGGCCCATTTCATCAACGACGAGCCGGTCGAAGCACGCGGCATCGGCGGGCTGCAGCGGGTGCTGCGTTGGATGCGCCGCCACCCGCAGGCCACGGTCGTGCTCGGACTTTGGCACCTGGCCTTGGCGAGTGTCATCGCCTTCCTCGCTTGGGAATGGCACCAGGCCGACCAGACCGCCCAGCAACTACGCAAGGAAATCAATCAGATGCGCCTGGAGAAGTGACCAGGCGACGCAGCGCTGCCAAGCTGGCCGGACTCAGGTTAGCGAGCAGCGGCTACCGGGGCGGGCTTGACACTGGCCGTGCCGGTCGTGATTCCCAGCGCCTTGAGTTGCTGGGCCTTGTCGTAATCCATCAGCCCGCGGATCAACTCGGCCATGTCGCCCATGATGATGGCGTCGAGCCGATGGAGCGTCAGGTTGATGCGGTGGTCGGTGACGCGATTCTGCGGGAAGTTATAAGTCCGAATCCGCTCGCTGCGGTCGCCGGAGCCAATCTGGTTCTTGCGTTCAGCCGCCCGCTTGGCATGCTCCTGGGCCTGCAAGTTCTCGTAGATGCGGGTCCGAAGCATACGCCAGCAGATGTCCTTGTTCTTGAGCTGGCTCCGTTCGGACCGGCTCTCAGCGACGGTGCCGGTCGGCACGTGCGTGAGCCGGACGCCGGACTGGGTCTTGTTCTGGTGCTGCCCGCCCGGTCCGCCGGAGCAGAAGGTGTCGACGCGGACGTCCTCGGATTTGATCTCGATCTGGATTTCGGAGGGCTCGGGGAGCACGGCGACGGTGGCGGCCGAGGTGTGGATGCGCCCCTGGGCTTCGGTCTTGGGCACGCGCTGGACCCGATGGCCGCCCGACTCGTAACGCAGATGGCGATAGACGCCGTCGCCCGTCAAGCTGAAGCTGATTTCCTTCATGCCGCCCAGGTCGGTGGGGCTGAAGTCGAGCGTTTCCAGTTTCCAGCCTTGGGTCTCGGCATACCGGCGGTACATGTTGAAGAGATCGCCGGCGAAGAGAGCGGCCTCGTCGCCGCCCGTCCCAGCACGAATCTCGACGATCACGCTGTCGAAGTCCTCGCCAGGATCGACCAGGATGAGGTCTTCCAGCTTCTGATAGAGGACGGCGGACTGGTCGCGGAGCTTCTGGACCTCTTCTTCCATGTAGGCCTTCATCTCGGGGTCGGATTCCGCCGCGAGGGCCGCCTCCATGGGCGCGATCTCAGTCAGCAGGCGCTTGTATTCCTGGTAGGGCCGGGCGATCTTGGCCAGGCTGCCGTGCTCCTTGGCCAACCGGGTGTACCGGGTCGAGTCGGCCACGCTGGCAGGATCCGCCAGTTGCCGCTCCACGTCTTCGAATTTCGCCAGGGTTTCGTCGAGTTTGGCCCACATATGCCGGCACGCGAAGGCTGCGCCGCGGTCAAGCTAGGGCCCGGACTCTCGGCGCTGCGTGTCTGGCCCGTTCTGCTCCCATCTTACGCTCAGGTCCGATGGCAGACAACGCGGACCGGCCCGGACCGGGAGCGGCGGCGGCCGCCCCAAGTCCGATCAGGGCCAGCGGTGACAGTTAGTCCTTCAGGTCTTGCACGGTCCATTTGCCGTGCGTGACCCAGGCCGAGCCTTCCTCGTAGGTGATCGACTCATAGGTGCCGAGCACGCGGGCAATCCGCAGCCCCTGCATGATCTGAGTCCGGACTTCGTTGGGGAGCACGTCGCCCTGAAGCTCTGGGGCCTCTGAGAGGACGAAGTCGACCCAGGGCTCGACCCCCGCCAGCAGTTCCTGGAAGCTGAAGTAGGTGGCGGCATGAATCGGACGCCGACTGTCCCGCAGCGCGGCAAAGCGGGCCGCCAGCGGCGTGGACCGCAGGAGTCGGCCCGAGTGCTCCTTCGACAGCGTCAGCACGGCCACCCGATCGTTGAGCCCGGCATTCGGCTGAATCTGCTCGTCGAAGCCCAGCATGCTCGGCAGCGGGTAGTAGTAAAGAGTGCCCTCGTCGATCCGAGCCGTCGTCGGCTCGGGAATCTCGAAGGGCTGCACCTCGTCCGGGAAGAGTTCGTGCAGCTTGGCGAAGAGTTCGTTGCCAGCCGCCCGGTAAGCCGAGAAGGCCTGCCGCAACTTGCCGGCATCGCTCACGCCACAGACCAGGGCGAACTCGGGCAGCGGCAGCGGCTTCTTGCTTTCGGGCATGAGGGCTTGCCACTGGGTGCTCGTGATCTTGGCATCCAGGACGAAGGCGGTCTGCCCGTCGGCCAGGGCCGGCAGCAGCAGCTTCTCGGTCGTCTCATCCAGGCGGCGGCAGATCGGCTCCGCCACCTTCATCACCTTCTTGTAGTTGACGGTGAACTCCTCCGGAGCGAGTTCGGTGGCGATCTCATCGAACCAGCCATACCCCTTCCGCGTCCACTTGGCGAAGTTCCGGTAGGACTCAACCCAGCCGCCCGTCCGCGTGGCCAGAGCCAGGATCGGCGAGCCGCCCACGTGGTTGAGCACGGGCAGCGG
>CALLZJ010000119.1 GCA_937858435.1 uncultured bacterium | reverse complement strand
GGACTGCCGACCGCGGCTTCCGCTATCGAGACCAGCCCGACCAGCATGCAGACGCCGGGCGCGACCGTGCAGCAGACGAACTCGCTGCCCCAGCCCGAGCCGCCGGCCTTGGCCCCGCCGCCGCCGCCCGGCTCGATGCCGCCGCCGGTGGGCGTCGATCCGTTCCGGCCCGCGTCGCCGTCGCTGCCGTCGGTGCCTGCCGCGGCTCCACCCGCCACGCCTGCGGGCACGCCGCCCACCATGGTGCCGACCGGGGCCACGGCTCCAGCGGACGCGCATTCACGGGCCATCGCTTCGAGCCTGCCCGGACCGTCATCGGTGCCGACCGCGGCGCCCACGCCCAGCCCGTCGGTCGGACCTCGTGGCCCGCTTCCGCCCCTTCAGTATGCGAACCAGCTTCGCCTGGAACTCGACTACGAGATTCCGCGTCAGGGGCCGTCCGGCATCAGCGTCGTCGAACTCTGGATGACTCAGGATCATGGCCAGTCGTGGACCAAGCTGACCGAGAAGACCGATCCGCTCCCGCCCTTCGCCTTCGACGTGCCCGGCGAAGGGCAGTATGGCTTCACGCTGATCGTGCGGAGCGGAGCGGGCCTGGGTCGGGCCGCGCCGCAGCGGGGTGAGTATCCCGAACTGCGGGTCGAAGTGGACACGACACCGCCCGCCGCCCAGCTCTTCCCGGTCGAGGCCGACCCTCGCCGCCGCGACTACCTGTTCTTCAACTGGAAGGCTGAAGACAAGAACCTCGGCGCCACGCCGATCAGCCTCTTCTGGTCCGAGCGGCGCGAAGGGCCCTGGCATCCCATCGTCACCGACCACGCCAACACGGGTCGGCTGCCCTGGAAGATGCCCGCCGACCTGCCGTATCAGATCTACCTCCGCCTGCAGACGCGCGACCAGGCCGGCAACGTCTGCCTGGCTGAAACGAGCAACCCGGTCCTGGTCGATCTGACCGAACCGGAAGTGAAGATCAAGGGCCTGATCACGGGTGCTCGCCCACCCGAGTAACGGCCAGCGACTGCCGACTGCCGACCGCCGACCGCGGCGTCTGACTCTCCGGGAGTCAGGCGCCGCGGTTTTTTTGGCCTCGCGCCGCTCCGGGGACTTCACGGAACCTTCCCGGCACGGTCACGGCTCTTCCAAGGCCACCGGGTAGCATGGCTCCGCAGGTCCTTCCCGCGACGAGGAGCCCATGCGCCTGACGCTGGTCACGGAGACCTTCGCGCCGGAAATCAACGGCGTGGCACGGACGCTGGAGCGGTGGGTCAACGAGTTCGAGCGCCGCGGCTGCGCGGTGCAGCTCATCCGCCCTCGGCGGGCCGACGTGCCTGCTTCGCTCCGCAGCGACGTGGCCGGCTTTCCCGTCCCTTTCTATCCCGCGGTCTACGTCGGCTGGGCCTGGCCTGGCGCCCTGGTCCGGCACTTCCGCCGCTTCCGCACCGACCTGGTCCACATCGCCACCGAAGGACCGCTCGGCTTCGCGGCCCTCTGGGCGGCGCGGCTCCTGCGCCTGCCCGTCGTCAGCAGCTTCCACACCAACTTCGACGTCTACCTCAGCCATTACGGCCTGGGACTCCTCACCCACCTGCTCCGTTCCTACCTCCGCTGGTTCCATAACCGCACCGCCCTGACCCTGGTGCCGAGCATGGCGACTCGGGAGCACCTTCGGCAACAGGGCTTGAGGCGGGTCGAACTCTGGAGCCGCGGCGTGGATGCCGAGCGCTTCCATCCAAGCCGCCGCTCGGAACACCTCCGATCCCGGCTGGGACTCGGACCCGACGACGTGCTGCTGCTCTACGTCGGCCGCCTGGCTGCCGAGAAAAACCTGGACGTACTCCTGGAAGCCGTCCAATCGCTTGTCTCCAAGGCCAACCCGCCCGTCGGCACCGGTCGGATTCACCTGGCCCTCGTCGGTTCGGGCCCCCTGGCGGACACGCTGGCCGCTCAGGCTCACCCGCACGTCCACCTCGCCGGTGCCAAGATCGGCCTGGAACTGGCCGAGTGGTTCGCCAGCGCGGACCTCTTCGTCTTCCCCTCGCGGACGGAGACGTTCGGCAATGCGATCTTGGAAGCTCAGGCGAGCGGCCTGCCCGTGATCGCCTTCGGCAGCGACGTGGTGGCCGAGCGGATGCAGCATGGCCATGATGGTTGGCTGATCCCCTGGCACAATCGCCCCCGTGCCGTGACCGATTTGGCTGCCGCGCTCCGGGAGCTGATCTTGGATGCCGGGCTACGGCGCCGGCTGGGCCAGGCCGCGCGGATCACGGCGGAGCGGCAAAGCTGGGGGCCGATCTTCGATCGCCTCCAGGCCCGCTACGAGGAACTCTGCCGTCCACGTCGCCGGCGCTTCGCACTCCCGGCCTGGCACCGTCCGCGTCCCGCTCGCCGACGTGCTCCCACCTGGCTGACCGAGGTGGTCTCCTGACCCACGGGTCCAAGTGCCCGCGACCCCCCATGGCCCACTTTCGGGTACAATGGGACATGTGGCCTGGTCCCATGGGCCGCAGCGGGGAGGCTTGCCATGATCGTGACCCTCATGAGTTGTTGGCTGTCTGGCTGTCTGCTCCTGCTCCAGGCGGAAGAGCCGGAGACGCCCCCGGTGGCCCCGAGTATGCTGCCCCTCTTGGCTGAGGTGGAGGAATACAAGAAGCTCTCGGTCGAGGAGCAGCGTTTCGAGGGCATCTTGGAGTACTTGCCGGGCACGGGTCGGATCGGGCTCGCGAGCCGCTTTACCGGGCTGCAGCTACGTTGGCTCCAGGACGGCAAGGTGCGGTCGGTGCCGCTCGTGACCCTCGACCGGGATGAGGCGCTCGTGCCCTCGGTCAGCTTCCGCGTGGAGGTGGCGGGCAAGCTCATCCGGACAGGCACGGAGGAGGATGCGGCCGAGGAGTTGTGGGTCGGCGGGTTCGTCGTCAAGAGCCCCGCGCCCCGGCTGGCCCTCACTGAGCTGCGGCCAATCGCTCGGGCCAGCAACATCATGTTTCTCGGCACGCCCAACCAGGCGGCCCAGGCGCGGACGGTGGTCATGCGGTCGGCCCGGGACGTCGTCGCCGCCATGCGCCTGACGGGCAACATGGCCGAACGCCAGGCCACCGATCAACTCGCCAAGGCCCTGGGCGTGCGGACCATCGACTGGCGGAATCAGATGGTGGTCCACGTGGCCTCGCCGCCCCGGGCCGTCGGCGGGATGCTGCTCTCGATCAAGCGGCTGCAAGTAGGCGATCAGGGGCTGGTCGTCGAATGGTCCTACGACCGCGTGCCCAACCTGGGCAACCGGGCCACGGCTTATCCGAGTGAAACGGTGCTGGTGCCCAAGATCGACGGCGAAGTGAAGTTCGTCCAACGGGGCACCAACGACAAGTGACGGCCAGTCGCAACTCAGGGCCAGGTTTGAGCATCCCAGCCAAGGACGGCCCTATAATGAAACTCTGAAGGCCCGGGTCGCCCGGTCACGAGCCGAGCCCTCGACGGAGTGCGTCCGCTCATGCAGGGAGATTCGGCAGTGCGCCTCTCGGCCACGAGCGAGTACCAGCCCGCTCCCACAGGAGCGGCAGCCGCTCCGTCATCGACCGGCGCCGATTCCCCATCTCCTGCCCGACCGCCGAGCACGTCCGACGCCCCCAAGCCCGCTTGCCGTATCCGCCGGGCCGAGGGCTCGGGCTTCAGCAGCGAACTGGAATCCCAACTTCATAGCCGGCTCCGGCTGGCGACCATGATCCTCGCGTCGGGCTACTTCGCCGTCGGCGTCCGCAGCCTCATCTTCGAGACCGCCTGGCTGCGGACTTCCGATCATCTGCTGATCTTTTTCATGACGCTGCTCATGGCCGGCATGGCGGCAATGCTCTGGCAAAAGCACGTGCTCTCCATGTGCTGGCTCCGCCGCCTCGAACTCGTCATCTTCGGTTCGGTCGTGCTCCACTTCTGCTGGATCGATGTCCGAGTGCTGGAAGACCTCACCAGCACCGTCCTCATCGGCACCCGCAACGAGATCCTGGGCTGGCGGCTGGGCAATGTCGACAACAACCTGCGCTGGTTCGTGCTCATCGTCATCTACGGCGTCTTCATCCCCAACACGGGCCGCCGCTGTGCCCTTTACGTCACGGCCATGGCCGCCCTCCACGTGGGACTGACCCTGGGCGTGGGCCTCATCTTCGATCGGCTGGGCCTCTTCCTCACCGCCCTGACGCCGGACACCGTGATCTTCCTCGGCCTGGGTGTGGCCATCGCCGTCTTCGGTTCCGCCAAGATCGCCGCCCTGCAGGAAGAAGCCTTCGTCTCCCGGCGGCTGGGACAGTACCAACTCAAGCAACGGCTGGGCATCGGCGGCATGGGTGAGGTCTACCTGGCCGAGCACCTGCTCCTGCGGCGGCCCTGCGTCGTTAAGCTGATCCGGCCCGACCGCCGCGACGAGTCTACCGCCCAGGCCCGCTTCGAACGGGAAGTGAAGACCACGGCCACGCTCACCCACTGGAACACGGTCGCCATCTTCGACTATGGCCACACCGTGGACGGCACGTTCTACTACGTCATGGAGTACTTGCCCGGCCTGACGCTGCAAGAGCTGGTGGCCCGTCACGCGGCCATGCCGCCCGGCCGGGTCGTCCACGTGCTGCGGCAGGTCTGTGCCGCCCTGCACGAGGCCCATGGCATCGGCCTCATCCACCGCGATATCAAGCCCAGCAACATCATGCTCTGCCCGCTGGGCGGCCTGCATGACGTGGCCAAGCTGCTCGATTTCGGCCTGGTCCAGTCCCATAGCCTGGCCGAGCGCGGAAGCGAAGGCAAGCTGACCCGCGAGGGCTACATCGTCGGGACCCCCGACTTCATGTCGCCGGAGCAGGCCCAGGACAGCGAACTGATCGACGCCCGCTCGGACATCTACAGCCTGGGCGCGGTGGCCTACTATCTGCTGACCGGCTCGCCGCCCTTCGTGCGGAAGACGGCGATGCAGGTGGTGGTGGCCCATGCTCACGAGCAAGTGCCGCCCCTCTGCGCCAAGCATCCGGACGTGCCCCCGGAATTGGAGGCCGTGGTGCTCCGCTGCTTGGAGAAGCGGCCCGAGCGGCGCTGGGCCGACGCCCGCGCCCTGGAACAGGCACTGGCCGAAGTGGCCGACCGTGTCCCCTGGACCGAGGAACAAGCGGAGGCCTGGTGGCAGCAGCGCCCCCTGCCCACCCTGGCCGACGAGGCCCACGCCCCGACGCTCCTCACGGCCGCGGCCCGGTAGGCCTCTCCTCGCTCTGGGACCTCTTTCGCATTGACATTTCGTTCGGCACGCGGTTGTCTTGAGGCCACTGCTGGCGCCCAGGTGGGTTGAATGGGTTAAACCTCCGAGATGCTTTACAGGAAAGGGACTCGACATGCTCTCGGGACTGTCGCTGATTCTCGGTGTGCTGTTGTTCGCCAGCCCGCCGGAGGCGGCCGGCGACAAGAACGAAGCCAGCGGTACGGTTCCGATCGAGAAGCTCAAGGAGTATCCGGCCACGGCCAAGATGTTGGCGGCTGATCGAAAGCTGGACAATCTGTCCTTGTCTTACCAGCGGGTGTGGCGCTGGCACCGCAGTATGGCTCGTTTCGGCGGCGAGGAACCACCCGGATTTCCGAAAGATTGGGTTCGAGAAGGCAAGTCAGCCACGACCCTGACCCTTCGTGGCCAGGAAATGACCTTCGCCCATCGTCCCCTCGACGAGTGGGCCGGGGGGATCAGACTGGAAATGTGGAGCAACGTCGGCGGTCCGCGTCGTCGCGTGACCTATCGTGGATCCGGACGAGACAAGCTAGACGCAAGTTGGGTGGAAGTCGAACCGCCCGCCAATGACTTCCGACTGCCAGATGGGGTTACAAGGATGTACTGGAGTTTTGGCGTCCGCTACACGCCCTGGATTGCCACGGTAACATCCATTGAGTGCGATGGTGCGCTTACTCGCGTGAAAGGGACGCTGGACTATCCCAAGAACGGGACGACACTCTTCGTTCTTGAAGTGGACGGCGACGGCATTGTCCGCCGTGCTGAACTCGTCATCCACTCGCCGAAACTTGAACCCAAACGAGTAGTCATCTCCAACACCGGCAAGCTCGAGACGGGGGAGCTGACGTTTGCCACCCATGGCGAAATCAGGCCGGAAGTTCCCGAATGGGTTTCGCGCCTTCGCGGCCGGTGTGTCGGCGATGAAGAGTTCATATTGGAGAAGGTCCGCACCGGGCTCACGGATGAGGAGTACCGTCAGCTCACGAACCTGGAGATTCCCAATAACGCGTACATCAGGGACGCTCAAGAGAAAGTCCACAAGTACCGCGATGCCGATGGCAAGGAGCAGATCATAGGCCCCATCAAACCCAGCCCGCCGAGGAATCGCTAAGGGTGTGGCTTTTGACACCTAGGACCCGAACCAGGAGGTGGCAGGATGCTACTCGTTTGTCTGGCAAGTTCCTTGATCTGGACGTTGGGAAACGGAAATGGACCCGACCCCGCTGCGAGGCGGCAGGTGCTGGCCCTCCTGCGCTGGCATGACGCACTGGGAGACAATGCGACAC
>CALLZJ010000118.1 GCA_937858435.1 uncultured bacterium | reverse complement strand
CGGCCGGGTGCAAAGCCGTCGGGTAGTAGATCATCGCAACTGGCGGATCGACCCCCCGGGCCACGACATCGACCTCGGCCGCGCCCCGCTTGACGCGGAGCCGGGCCTCGTCGCCTGGGCGGAGCGCTGTCAGCACGTCGGACATCCCCGAGTTATCGACCGACACCCCATTGACGCTGAGGACTACGTCGTCGGGCCGCAGGCCGGCCGTCTTGGCCGGGCTGTCGTCGTCCACCTTATGGATGCGCGGCGGCCCATTGTCGACGCTGCCCCCGTACAACCCCCAGAACGGCCTGTTCCGATGGACCACTGGCACCAACCCAGCGGCAGCGATGGCGAGCCCGGCGACGATCTGCAGGACAGCGAGACGCATCCCCCACGCTCTCCTTCACCGAACGACGACGCTCAACAGCGGCGGGGGCTGATGGCGCTCCACGTCTGAAAAGCCGAGACTGCCCCGCTGTCTGCTGCAGCGATTCGTTTGCGGCTGAGCATCGACCATGACATTCTACGGCCATGCGGCGACTCTGCGCCGCCGCCCACTACGAGGCGCCCGCATCGCTTTCCTGGACCGGCTCGCGCTCCCAGAGGATCTGGCTCAGGATGAAGGGGGCCAACTCGATGCGGAAGGGAACGCGGGGATACTCCGTGGCGAGTGCCGCGACCAGCCGTTCCGCGTCCTGTTGCCCGGCCACCAGGCCCGGCGGACCCGGATACTCGTAGACCTTGTCCTCATCATGCTCTTGGATGGTGCAGCCGCGGTAGCCCAGTGTCGCCGCCTTGATATCCATGAGCCGCAGCCCATCGTACGAGGTGAGCCCGTGATGGGGCGACGTGCCGAACGGCTTCACCAGGTAAGCCCGGTCCGCAGGGTCGACGCCAGCCCAGCGTTCCTCCTCAGCCGCGCGGAAGAAGCCACGCCGAATCTCCGCGCGCGCCTCCTCTTCCGGTGAGCGGCGTGGCGTGCCATCCGCGGAGGCTGCCCGCTGCTTGCGTTTTGCCATGGTCCGCCCTCCACCGCCGCCGCCCCCAACCGCCGCTTCTCCTCATACGGGCTGGTGAGCAGCGGGAAATCGTCCGTCCGGAAGGGGGTGGCCGGCAGCCCCGCGCGGTTCCACAGATTCACCACGGGGAAGTTCTCCCAGCCGTAGCGGACGGAGATGGGCTCCTTCACGTCGGGATGGAAAACCATCACCGTGTCGCCGACGATCTCGGCCTGGGCGGGGAGGAACTGCCGATCGGGGCCGCAGATCGTGAAGCCTTGCAGGGGCCCGTCCCGGGCGACGAGGCCGCCGCCCAGATGCTTGAAATGCAGGATGGCCCGGTGGTCGGTCAGTTCGACACGTTCGTAGATCGGGCCGGACCATTCGATCGGCTCGCCGTAGGCCAGGGCCCGGGCAGCCAGGGCCAGCCGCTGCCCAACGGGCTCCTTCTGTCGGGGGTGGATGTCGGCCTTATCGCCCAGGTCGGTGATGACCACCATGCCGTAGTTCGGGACGCTCCGCATCGTCAGGAGCTGCGCTTCCCGCAGCTCGGGCCAGAGGGGTCGGTTCATGTTCCCTTCCCAAGGCGCGAGCTGCACGGCGAGGAAACAAAAATCTCCCTGACCCCAGGCCCGCCGCCAGTCGCGGATCAGGACAGGGAAGAGGGTGCGATACTGGTGAGCCCGGCCCGCGTTCGACTCGCCCTGATACCAGATGACGCCGCGAATCGCATAGGGCTGCAAGGGCGCGATCATGCCGTGGTAGAGGTGGCTCGGCTGGTTCTGCTCCTTGCGGGGGTCGGCCGGCCGGCGCAGGTTGGCGGGCGGCTCCTCACCCGCGGCCTTGGCCTTGGCGAGGGCCTCTTCGTACTCGGTTAACCCCTGCTCGTACTGGGCGATCCGCCTGGGCATCGAACTGGCATACCGCTGCCACAGTGCGGGGATGGTTGGGTCGTCCGCTGCTTCGAGGCCCTGCGGGCTGGTCCAGGCCTCGGCCAGCGTCCCGCCCCAGGCCGACTGGATGAGCCCCACGGGCACTCGCCGGGCCTGATGGATGTTGCGGCCGAAGGCATACCCGACGGCGGAGAACCGGCCCACGGTCTCGGGTGAACAGAGCCGCCAGGTACCGCCCACTTCCGTCTGCGGCTCGGGGGTGGCGGTACGGGGCACGACGAAGAGCCGCATCTTGGGATAGTTGGCGTTGGCCCGGGTTTCTTCCGGCTCGGCACTCGCGTTCACGGGCCATTCCATGTTCGATTGCCCGCTGCAAATCCAAACCTCGCCGACCAGGATGTCCTTGAACGTCAGGGTGTTCTCGGGCCCGGCGATGGTCAGCTCATAGGGCCCGCCGGCACGGAGGTTCTGCAGGTCCACCCGCCAGCGGCCGTTCTGCACCCGGGTCTGGGCCGTGTATTCCGAACCGAGCCGGACCGTGACCTCTTCCCCGTCGGTGCCCGTGCCCCAGATTGGCGTGCGCTCGCCCTGCTGCAAGACGGCATGGTCGGCGAAGAGGGGGTGGGCCTTGATCTCGGCCCGGAGCGGCCCGGTCGCGATCAGTCCAATGAGGCAGCCCAGAGCAAGCGAGCGGATGAACAGGCGGAGCATGGGGGAACCTCGTGAGGGGAGGGGGTGGGCGGGACTCCTAGCCATGGTCGCGGGCGGCGGCCAGGATCGTCTCCAGGGCGTGCATGGTGGCCACCCCTTCGTCCGAACTCGGCCGGGGCTCGCGCCGCTCCTGGATGGCGGTGGCAAACTCGTTGAGCATGGCCACGATCTGATCGCAGCCGGTGACCACGACGCGCTCGACGCGGTCGTCGCCGTGATGGATGAAGAAGTCGGCCTCGGGGAGCGGCAGCCACATGCGGGGAATCTGGATGGAGCCGCGGGTGCCGACGATCTCGGCCTGGGTGCGATAGGGCAAGGTGAAGCCACAGTCGAATAGGGCCGTGCGCCCTTCGGAAAATTCGAGGAGCACGTCCATGCGGAGATCGACGCCCGGTGCCTGGCTCTTGCCCGCGCGGTGGAACTCGGCGACGGCCTGGACGCGGATCGGCTCTGAGCGGAAGAGCCAGCGGGCGAGATAGACCGGGTAGCAGCCCACGTCGTAGAGGCTCCCCCCGCCCCATTCGGGGTGCAGGCGAATGTTGTCCGTCTCGAGCGGCAGGGGAAAGGTGAAGCAGGTGGTCAGGCGGACGACGTCGCCGATGGTTCCGGCATCGAGGGTCTGCCGCAGCCGGGCGGTACGTTCATGGTGGGGCCACATGAAGCCGTCCATGAGCCGGACCTCCCGGGCCCGGCAATGGTCGGCCATGTGCTGGGCCTGGGCGGCGGTCAGGGCGAGCGGCTTCTCACACAGGACGTGCTTGCCCGCGTCGGCGGCCTTGAGCGTCCACTCGCCGTGCATGTGGTTGGGCAGGGGGATGTAGACCGCATCCACCTCCGGGTCGGCGAGCAGTTCCTCATAGCTGCCATGCGCCTTGGGAATGCCCCGCTCCCGGGCGGCGGCCTCGGCCCGGTCCCGCGCCCGGCTGGCGATGGCGACCAGTTGGGCCCGTTCCGATTGGCCAAAGGCGGGGATCAGCCGGTCGTTGATCTTGGCCACGCCGAGGATGCCAAACCGGACGGGAGGGGGCATGGGAGAGGTCACTCCGCCAGGGAAACGCAGATGATCTCCTCGTCGTTGCGCACGAACATGCAGCGGTCGGCGAACGCGGGATGGCACCAGACCACGTCACGGCCGCCCGCCGCGAAGGTGGGCTTGATGACCTTGGCCCGGTCGATCTCTTGGTAGCCTTCCGGCGTCAGCTTGGCCAGGATCAGCTCGCCATTTTCGTTGAAGATGATCGTCCGGTCTCCAGCGGGGATCAGGAAAGCGGTGCCATGGCGGGTCGGCCGACCGCTGGCCACCACGGGCTTGAGTTCCTGCCAGACCCGTTCGTTGGTCTCCAGCTTCAGACATCGTAACTCGCCCGAGCCGCAGACGCCATAGACATACCCCTCCCGCAGATAGGGGGTCGCGTTCATGCACTTGATCCCGGACTTGGTGTCGGCCTTGTTCTTGTAGACGACGGTCATGCCGGGCTTGTCGGGATCGAGCCGGAGCAGCGTCGAGCCCTGAAAGAAGAGGGACAGGAAGATCAGGTCGTTCTCCACGCGGGGCATGACGACGTTCATGTTCATCTGCGAGCGGAGCGGCTCGGTCCAGTAGACTTCGCCCGTTTCCGGATTCAGGCTGCTGATCTGGGCCGGGTCCCAGGCCAGGAGCTGGCGGACGCCGGCTGAATGGAAGAGGACCGGCGGGGCGTAGCCGGCCTCGGGAGCGGAGAGGGCCTTCCAGAGTTCGGTGCCGGTCCGCTTGTCGAAGGCGACGACGGCCGACCCCTGGCCGCCCACCATGACGATCAGCTTGTCCCCGTCCACCAGCGGATGGGCGGCATAGCCCGCACCGGGGACGGCCGTCTGGTAGCGCTGCGGCAGGTCGACCTCCCAGTCCACCTTGCCGGTCGCGGCATCGAGGCAGATAAGATGGCCCATGGCCCCCAGGCTGTAGACCTTGCCGCCGTCCACGCTCGGCGTGCAGCGCGGCCCCAGGGGATAGATCATCCGATAGGTGCAGGGATACTCATGGACCCACTGCTGCGCGCCGGTCTTGGCGTCGAAGCAGAGGATGCGCTCGCTGCCTGGAATCGCCTGGGAGTTGAAGGGATTGGTCGGCACCCGGGCATCCTTCGTCACGACCCGGTCGAGAACGAAGACCCTGCCGTTGGCCACGGCCGGCCCGGTGTAGCCCGGTCCCAGGGGCATCCGCCAGAGCAGCTTGGGCCCACCCTCGGGGAACTTCTCCACGAGGCCGGTCTCCCGCCACACGCCGTCCCGCTGCGGTCCCAGCCACTGGGGCCAATCGTCCGCGTGCAGCCCGCCTGGCCCAGCAGCGATCAGGGCGAGCAAGGCCAGCACGGCCAGGCTTCGAAGTCCTTGGCCAGCAACGAGAAAGCGACCAGCGGCGCGGGGGCGGCGACCGACCATGACCATCTCCTACGATTGAGAACTTGGACCAGGATATGAAAGAACCGCCAGCCGCGCCGCCAGGCAACGTCCCGCCGTGCTGGGTGTGGTCGTGGTGACGAGCCGCCCAAGTGTTGCAGAAGACGCTTGAACTTACGTCCCCCAGGAAGAGGAAGGACGGATGGGATCTCATCGACCCGTCCCAAGCTCCCCTACGCTAAAATGGCACGCGTGGGGACCGTCGAACAGTTGGCTGTACCAGACCAACTTCGGCATCGGGGCGGCTCGGTCGATGGAGGTCCGCGGGGGACGTTTCGATGCAAAGCGAGAGGTTCCTGCCGAACATCGACCGCGTCGAAACCCACGATGGGGCCCGATACACACTCGACACCGCGCACAGTTCGACGTCGAACGTGGTGCCGTGGCTGGTCTTCGCCGCCGGAGTTCCGCTCGCCGCAGCGCTGCTGGCGAGCTGGTTTCTGTGGCAGCATTTCGGGCGGGTGTCGCTGGGGCTGACGGCACTGGCGGGGCTGTTCGTCGTGCAGATGCTGTTGACCGCCCGCGTTCCCGCCCGCCTGTTCTGCAATCAGCTCTGGCACCATTTGACCGCGCGCTTCGGTCGGGGCGAAATCGCACTTCGCGGCGAACGGCTCTGGAGCGGCAACAGCGTGGGAATCTTTCGGTCTGGCCAGTGCCGAGATGTCGGCGACTTCCAGAGAATCGCCGTCGCTGTCTACCGCAGTTCGCCACCGATCGAAGCTGCCGAACCCGCAAGCGAATCTCAACGGCATTCGACGCTACAACATGTGGCGGATCAACAGGTCGAGCCGGGAGATGAGCGCGCCGTGCTCGTCATCGAAGCGGGCACGACCACCCCCTGGCTGTTACTCGACGGTTATTCGCGATCCGAGACATTGGCCCTCGCCGAAGACCTCGAGCGCCGCATCACCGCCGTCCGCGCCCGCCAGACCGCGCGTGCACCGCTCCCCCGCGTCGTCATTGTCGAGACCGAAGAGCGGTCGCTCTACCCGCCGCTGCCGGCCGATTTTGATCGGCGGCGCCAGCCGTGGTGGCTGGCGCTGCATCTTGCGGGAGCGACCGGGCTGGGGGCGCTCACCGCGATGGCCGGGCAGGCAGGAGCGTTGCAAAACGGCTTGACGAAGATCGCGATTCTATTCGGCTGGCTGCTGGAGCTGTTGCTGATTGCCATCACCGCGCGGTGGGGTGGAACGCCAGATCAGACCCTCGGGGGCGAGTCGGCTGAATAAGCGTGTGCCTGGAGGATGCCAGCCGGCCGGAGGCACGCAACATCGCGCGGCCACAACCGGGGTTGTGTACATTAGTGCATTATGGCAAAGTACGGAGTTTGCCTGAGCGGTCGGGAGGGGGCCGGGGTGGACGCCGACCGCGGCTCCGAGCCCTGAACGAGCGCCGGAAAGCGTGGCATGGCCCTAAAACCCTGTGAAAACCACGTGGCGATAGCGTCCAAGAGCGTTAAAACCCCACGTGGCGACCCACTGGCAAGCTCTGGCGGACGCGTCCAGAAGCGTGGCGAGCCCTGGAACCCCCGTCGAGAGGCCCTGGAGATCCCGTAGAACCCCCCTGGCGCGGCCTGGGGTTGTCGACAGGTTCTCTTGGAGGGCCCCAAGTAAACATGGAAGCACCCGCCCGGGCTTTGACCCGACTTTGCACTTGCCAGCGTGGCCGGGCTGGGTGAGGATGAACTACCGAGACATCCCAAGGAGGCAGGCGTCCGATGACACACTCACGCCGACAGTTTCTCAGCGAGGCGGCTCTGGCCTCCGCGACCCTGGCCGTTCTGGGCTCGACGCCGCTGACCACATGGGCAGCACGGCCCGTGGCCAAGACCGGCGCCCTGGACCGGCTGCGAGTGGCGGTCATCGGGCTCAACAGCCGGGGCCGCGATTTGATCAAGGGCTTCGGCGCTCTGCCCGACTGTGAGATCGCCGTCCTGTGCGACGTGGACCCCAAGCTCGAAGGCAACACGCGCAAGCTGGTGGAGACGGTGCAGCCCGGGACGCCAACCTTTGTGACCGACCTGCGCCGGGTGATGGACGATCAGAGCATCGACCTGGTGGGCATCGCCACGCCCAACCACTGGCACAGTCTGGCAGCCATCTGGGCCGTCCAGGCGGGCAAGGACGTCTATGTCGAGAAGCCCGTGAGCCACACCGTCGTGGAAGGACGCCGGCTCGTGCAGTTGGCCCGCAAGCACGACCGGATCGTCCAGGTCGGCACCCAGAGCCGGTCCAACCCCGGCATGCGGCAGCTCATCGAGTTCCTGCAGGCGGGCAAGATCGGCGAGATCAAGACGGCCCGCGGGCTCTGCTACAAGCCCCGGGCCAGCATCGGCCCCAAGGTCGAGGGCAAGGTCCCGGCCGACCTGGATTACGACCTCTGGTGCGGCCCCGCCGCCAAGCTGCCCATCACCCGGGCCCGCTTCCACTACGACTGGCACTGGACCTGGGAGTACGGCAACGGCGACCTGGGCAACCAGGGCGTGCATGAAATGGACAAGGCCATGTGGGGCCTCGGCTGCACCACGCTGCCCACCCGCGTCTTGAGCCTGGGCGGTCGGCTGGGCTACGTCGACGCCGGCGAGACCCCCAACACCCTCGTCAGCTTCTTCGACTATGGCCCCCGGCAGATCATCTTCGAAGTCCGCGGGCTCCGGACCGAACCGCTCCGCGGCGCCAAGGTCGGCAACATCTGGTACGGCACCGAGGGCGTCGTCGTCTCCACGAGCTACGACAGCGGCGCTGCCTTCACCCTCGCCGGCGAGCCGATCCAGCAGTTCCGCGGCGGGGCCAGCCACTTCGCCAACTTCGTCAAGGCGGTGCGGAGCCGCCAATGGACCGATCTCCATGCCGACGTCGAAGTGGGCCATCTCTCCGCTGCCCTGTGCCATCTGGGCAACATCAGCCTGCGGACGGGCCGGGCCGTTTCCGAAGGCGAACGGGATAAGCTGCAGCAGGGTGAACTGCTGGCCCTGGATGCGGAGCGTACTGAAACGTTGAGCCGACTCGTCGACCATTGCCGGGCCAACGACGCCGCCCTGGACGGTTTGTTCCTCGGTGCTCAGCTCGACGTCGACCCGGAGCGTGAAGTGATCCGTGACAACCCTGCCGCCAACGACCTGCTGAGCCGTGAGCACCGCAAGGGGTTTGAACTGCCCAGCGTCACCAGTGCCGGCCCGGTCGGAGCGGCGCCGCGCTGACGCCGCGTGAGAACCATCCTCCATGGAAAACGCCATCCGCAAGGCCGGGGTGCTGATCGAGGCCTTGCCCTACATCCGCAGCTTCCGCGACAAGGTCACGGTCATCAAGTTGGGCGGCAGCGTCATGGAAGACGCGGGCGCTCTGCGCGACCTGCTCCAGGACGTGGTCTTCATGGAGACGGTCGGGATGCGGCCGGTCCTGGTCCATGGGGGCGGCAAGGCGATCGACCGGGCCATGGCGGCGGCGGGCATCACGCCGAAGAAGGTTCAGGGGCGGCGCGTCACCGACGAGGAGACGCTCCGGATCGTCATGCGGGTCTTGCAAGAGGAGATCAATGCCGACATTGTGCGGCAGATCGAGGAGTTGGGCGGCCAGGCTGTCCCTCTCCACACCGGCCCGCTCCAGGCGCTCTTCGGCCGGCCCATCATGCTCACCGACGACGAGGGTCAGCCGCTGGACCTGGGGCGCGTCGGCCAGGTGACCTGGGTCAATCGCCCGCTCATCGAGAACTACACCCGGGCCGGCGTGGTGCCGGTCCTGCCCTGCATCGCCCTGGATGAGCAGGGGCGCGGACTCAACATCAATGCCGACACCGCCCCTGCTGCCGTCGCCATCTACCTCCAGGCCGAGAAGCTCGTGCTCTTGACGGACACGCCCGGCATCTTGAATGAACGCGGCGACCCCGAAAGTCTGATCCACAGCCTGGACGCGCCGCGCTGCCGGGAACTGGTCGGGGCCGGCGTCATCGACAGCGGCATGTTGCCCAAGGTCGAGGCTTGTCTGGACAGCTTGCGGGCCGGGGTCAAGAAGACGCACGTCATCGATGGCCGCCTTCGCCACTCCCTGCTGCTGGAGATTTACACTCCCGAGGGCGTGGGCACCGAGATCGTGCAGGAGCGGACCACCGTTCCGAGCTAGGGCAGGGGGCGGACGGCCGTCACGGTCATGTGCGGCTTGTTCCCCAGGTCGACCCGCGGCAGGAGCAGCCCACCCATCACTTCCACGTTCCGGTTGACGAAGGGCCTGAGGTCCGTGCCCGGTCCCGGAGAGACGAAACACTTGAGTTGGTCGTTCGTGTCCATGAGGTAGAAGAGCGGTTGGCCCCCGAGATTCTGATACGCCTGGCGCAGCAGCCCCGGGGTCCACTTGGGGCCGATGGTCGGCTGTCGGGACACGCCAGCGAGTTCGGGTGCGGGGGTGACGGAGCGTGGGGCGGCCGGGGCGTTCACGGGACGGGCCACGGCCGGCTGTTGCACTGGAGCCGGCGCCTCGGGGGGCAGACCGCTGCTGGCCGCACGGTCCCAGGTCGTTCCCGGGCTGCCGGCGGGCGGCATCGTGGTCCGAGCAGCCATGCCGGGCTGCATGCCCGGGTTCATTCCGGGTCGCGGCTCCCCCGTGCTTGGCCGCCAAGAGCCCGCATAGAGGTCGTGCCGATGACCTGCCATGCCGCCCACCCCGCCGTTGCTGCCCGTGGGCAGAGGTCCCGGCGCGGGCTGACCCTCCCGCTGGCGGATGAACTCCAGCCGATTCTGGGCCGTGGTGCGGACGTGGTGCAGCGGCGACCTCTCCAGCTCCTGGTAAAGCTGCTTGGCCTGCCGCCAGTCACCCGAGACCTCGGCTCGGCGGTAGGCCTGCTCGGCCGACTGCACGCTGGCCATCACACTGGCC
>CALLZJ010000117.1 GCA_937858435.1 uncultured bacterium | reverse complement strand
GCCGATGGAGTGACCCTTGACGGCACGAACCTGACCCTCACCGGCAACGGCGGTTCGGGCAACGACCATCTGATCGCCAGCGGCCAATTCCTCGATCTCTTCAACAACGCGGTCGCCACGGTTCTGCTCAATGGCGACAGCGGCGACGACGTCATCCGCACGGACACGACCGGCATCGTGGAGTTCGGCAGCACGCTGAACTACCGGGCCAATGGCGGCGATGGCCGCGACTTCGTGATCGGCGTCCATCGCTTCGAAGCTGGCTCCAACGGCACGATCAACGCCGCGGTGATCGGCGGCCGGGGACGCGACCACCTGGCTCTCTGGTTGATCCAGGAGTCCGGCTTCGACACCCCGACGATCAACGGCCTCATGGACGGCGGCGACCTGGCCCGCAATCACCAGTCCCGCGATCGCGAGGACATGATCGCCACCGACAACGTCTTCGTGACGAACTTCGGGCCGGGTTCGCGCGGCCAGCGCTACACCATCGTGCCGGGAATCTAGTCAGCGTGGGTGCATGGTGGCGGGCCGAGTCTGGTTTCTCCAGGCTCGGCCCCGTTCTTGCGCGTTTGCCGCTAGCTGCTGAGTAGGTCCGAGTTCTTGAAATAGGCCAGCGTCCGCGCCAGCCCCTCGCGCCGGGGGACACGGGGTTCCCAGCCGAGCAGGGAGCGGGCCAACGTGATGTCCGGCCGACGCACCTTCGGATCGTCCTCGGGCAGGGGCCGATACTCGAACCGGCCCGGCGTGCCCGTCAATTCGGCGATCTCCTCGGCGAAAGCCCGGATGCTCACCTCGTCGGGGTTGCCCAAGTTGACGGGCCCGTGGTGCTCAATGGCGAGCAGCCGGCAGATACCCTCGACCAGGTCGTCGACGTAGCAGAAGCTCCGCGTCTGCGAGCCATCGCCATAGATGGTGAGGGGTTCACCGCGCAGCGCCTGGCCCATGAAGTTGGGCAGGACGCGGCCGTCGTCGAGTCGCATCCGGGGTCCGTAGGTATTGAAGATGCGAATGATCCGCGTGTCGACGCCATGCTGTCGGTGATAGGCCATGGCCATCGCTTCGGCAAAGCGCTTCGCCTCGTCGTAGCAGCCGCGCGGCCCGATCGGATTGACGTGGCCCCAGTAGTCCTCCCGCTGCGGATGCACGGCCGGATCGCCATAAACCTCGCTGGTGCTGGCCAGGAGGTAACGGGCACCCTTTTGCTTGGCTAGGCCGAGCGTGTGGTGCGTGCCGAGCGCCCCGGCCTTGAGCGTCTGGATGGGGAACTTGAGATAGTCCACGGGGCTGGCCGGCGAGGCAAAATGCAGCACCACGTCGGCGGGGCCATCCAAGAAAAGCGGATTCGAGATGTCGTGGAGCAGGAACTGGAAGCGGGGCTGCCCCACCAAATGGCGGACGTTGATTTCCCGTCCCGTCAGAAAGTTATCGATGCAGAGGATGTCGTGACCTTCGGCCAGATAGCGTTCGCACAGATGCGAGCCAATGAAGCCCGCGCCGCCCGAGATCACGATGCGCACAGACACCCCCGCTGAGGTCAGGCGGCCGGCGTGGCCGCTCTCCTACTTCTTAGTTTCCTTGCTGCCCGGCAGCCACTCCAGGGGCGCCTGAGCGCGCGGGTTGGCGACGCGCAGCCCCTGGGTGCCGTGCAACACGCTCTCGAGCATCGGCCGCAGATGTTGCATCCGCCAGCCGTGCCCTAAGAGCATCCCGGCGGGCAACTCCTGCCGCAGCACCACGGACCGAGCCAGCTCCCGCAGTTCCTTGGTGGTCGCGATCAGACCCGGGGCGATCCGCATCTGGAAAGACAACTGGGCCACCACTGCCTGGAGCAGATCGACCAGCATGGACAACTGCGGCGGGTCGACGCTGGCGGGCTGGCGGGCCGGCCAGGCGTCAGGGGGCAGCCCCCGGGCCGCATGGATCACTTCGAGGATCGGACCCAGGTCCCGCTTCGCCAGGCCCCGGATCGTGGCCAGGTCCTGCATGGTGACCTGATCGCTGCGAGCCAGATCGACCAGCGTCTCGTCGCGCATGATGGAGCGGACCGGCCGTTGCAGTTCCTCGGCCCGGCCTTCGCGCCAGCGGAAGAGCTCGCGGGCGACAGCCAGTTGAGCCGGCTTGAGCTTGCCCAGCGCTGGCAGCCGCCACCACCGCTCCTCGGCGACCTTCTCGTCCGTGACGACGTGGGCCAACCGGCCACACTCTTCCACCAACCATTCGAGCCGGTCCATTCGGTGGAGCTGCTCATGGAGGATGCCGTGAAGGGGAAGCAGGTAGCGGACGTCGTCAAAAGCGTAGCGGAGCTGGCGTGTGGTCAGGGGCCGCATCCGCCAATCGGTGAGGGTTTCGAGCTTGGTGAGCTTGACCTCCAGCAGCAATTGCACGAGCCGGGCATAGCTCATGGGGTAGTCCGTGCCCGTTAGACCGGCGGCGATCTGGACGTCGAAGCAGCGGGCGAAGGTGCGGCCGAGGGCCAACTGGCAGGCTCGGATCTCCTCGCGGGCCGCATGGCAGACCACGGTGACGCGGGGGTCGGCCAGCGTAGCCCAGAGTTCGTCGAGGGGCCCGGTTTTGAGTGGGTCCACGATCACCAATTGGTCGGGCAGGGCGACTTGGACCAGGCAGAGGACGGGATGATAGGTCTGCTCGCCGACGAACTCGGTATCCAGACCGATCGCCCCCGCCGCGCTGATGTCAGCACAAAGCCTCGGAAGGTCGGCAGGGTGACTGATGATATTCTCGTGCCGCTTCAAGCCGATATCCGCATCAGAGAGCGACGCCGAGCCGCGGCTCGGCGTGGAAGGCGTCCGGTTCCATGGGCAGATTTTAGCGAATGGGCCCTTGCGCGGCGGCTAGCTCCGCCGATCCTTCATTTTGGCCAGATCAGTCGCCCGAAAGCCGAACAGGTCTGCCATGTGCCGGGCCGGTTCGCGCGGATCGAAAACAACGAGGATGTCCTGGCCGACGGTCCAGCGTTCGAGCCAGCGCGGGGCGACTTCGGCATGGCCGCGGTGGTTCTGGCCCCGCTCGTCGGTGAAGGTGTATTCCAGTTCGTGGCCCGGGCCCTTGCCAGTGACTCGGCCCATCGTGGGTCGGCCCTGGTTCAGCAGGGCGAGCCGATCCAGTGCCGAGCTACGCTGCATGAGATACTGGCCCACGAAAATGGCAGCCCCCGCAAGCAGGCCCAGGGCAGCATACAGCCGCACGAGTTCAAGCGCCCGGTGAACGCCGCCCTCATGGTTCCCTTCGGGCAGAATCAGCCCGAGCACGACAAAGGTGAGGACCGCGGCAACGGCTAGCCCCGCGGCCCAGCCGAGCAGCCGGCCCGAGCCCCGCATCCAGATTTCATAAAGCTG
>CALLZJ010000116.1 GCA_937858435.1 uncultured bacterium | reverse complement strand
AGCGTCTAAGAGCGCCAAACCCCCTCGTGGCGACCCTCTGGACAGCTCTGGCGCTAGCGCCCAGAAGCGTGGCGACCCCGTGGCGAGCCCTGGAAACCCCGTCGGCAGGCCGTGGAGACCCCCCAAGACCCCCTGGCGGGGCCTGGGAGTGCCCCCTCTTAGTCTTTCCCACGCCGCGCCGGGAGCATACAACAACAGAACAACTGCCCCGCAGCCCCGGCACCGCGCGAACGTGCCGCGTTGACCAACAGTCCGAAGGGCTCCTGCTTCATGGTGCCAGTTACGCCGATTCTGGTCGTGTCGCCGCACTTGGCACACCGGGACGCCATTCGTGGCGCTCTGGGCGACCATCCGCAGTTCCGTCTTCACTTCGTGGAGACCGCGGCCGAGGCGACCAAGGTCGCCGAGCCCAAGGAGGTCGCGGTCGTCCTCACGGCCCTGAGCCTCGGCGAATTTGACGGGCTGGAACTCGTCAAGCAGATGCGTAAGGAGCATCCCCTCATCCCCGTCGTGCTCATGACCGAGGAGGGCAACGACGAACTTGCCTTCCGGGCTCTGAAGGCGGGGGCGGCCAACTACGTCCCGGTTCAGACACTCAATCAAGACCTGACCGAGACCTTGGAAACAGTCCTGGCTGCCGCCGAGGTGGATCGCCGCCGGGCCTGTCTCATGAAGAGCCTGACGCAGAGCCAGCTCGAATTCACGATCACCAACGACCCGACCCTCATCCCGTGCATCGTGCAGATGTTTCAGGAGAACGTCACGGGCATGGGGCTCTGCGACGAGACGAGTTGCATCCGGCTTGGCATCGCCCTGGAAGAGGCGATCGTCAATGCCATGTACCACGGTAACCTGGAGGTCAGTTCGGAGCTGCGCCGGGACGGCGATCAGCCCTACCGCGACCTGATCGAGCAGCGCAAGAAGCAGCGGCCCTACAGTGACCGATCGGTGACGATCCGCGCGACCTTATCCCGCGATCAGGCGACCTATGTGGTCCGCGATCAAGGGCCAGGCTTCGATCCGAGCAAGCTCCCCGACCCCACAGCACCGGCCAACTTGGAAAGTACGTCAGGCCGGGGCCTTTTGCTCATCCGCACATTCATGGACGAGGTACGGCACAACGAGACCGGCAACGAGATCACGATGATCATCCGGCGCCGCGACCCCTCGGGGATGACCGCTGCCGAGCAGGCTGCCGTGGCCTAGTCGCCATGGGACCGCGGCCTGTGCCACCCGAAACCACTGATTCCTTCCCGCCCCGGAACCGCCAGAGGAGTGCCTTTCCCCATGTTCGCATCGATCCAACCAAGCCGGCGTTGGGCCCCGCTCATGCTGGCCCTCGCCTTCCTCACGCCAGCCCTGGCCGACGAGCGGCCACGCCTCGACACCTCCACCAAGGCGACCGAGGCCCGCATCCTGAACGACATGCAGTACCTGGCCGGCGACGAGTGTGAAGGCCGGGGCATCTTCACCCAAGGCATCCACAAGGCGGCCGACTACATCGCCGCTGACTTCGAACGCTTCGGGCTCAAGCCGGGCGGCGTCGACGGCACCTGGTTCCAGCCCTTCGAAGTCACGGGACAGATGGCATTCGGCAGGAACAACGCCCTGCGCCTCAAGGGCAAGGATGGCGAAGCATTGGAACTGGAACGCGGCAAGGAATTCAACCCCCTGAGCTTGGGCGCCAGCGGCGAGGTCAAGGGCGGTATCGTCTTCGTGGGCTACGGCCTGGTCAGCGACGATCCAGCCTATGACGACTTTGCCGGCGTGGACGTGGCGGGCAAGGTCGTAGTGATGCTCCGGGGCGTGCCCCGCGAGAAGGTGGACTACAAGCCCAACTTCAAGGACAAGCCCGCGGCCTTCAGCAGCCTGGCCAGCAAGGCCGCCCATGCCGAGAAGCACAAGGCGGCGGCGATCATCTTCGTCAGCACGCTGACTCAGGCTGGCACGACCGATCGGCCCCTGGGACAGGCGACGCGGTTTGGCAGTACCGAGCGCGTGGGCATTCCCACCCTGTCCATGAAGCGAGCGACCCTGGAGGAGATGCTCAAGGCTGCGGGCCACAACCTCGAAGAAGTCGAAAAGAACATCGACCATGAGTTCAAGCCAAACAGCATGGAAATCACGGGCTGGCGCTGTGAACTGGCGACCGACGTTCGCCGGGAGACGGTGAAGTGCAAGAACGTCATCGGCGTGGTCGAAGGCTCGGGTCCACTGGCCGAGGAGTTCATTGTCATCGGTGCCCACTATGACCACCTGGGCTTCGGCGGCTCCGGCAGCCTGGCTCCGGGCAGCTTCGAGATTCACTACGGCGCCGACGACAACTGCTCGGGCACGGTCTCCGTCATCGAACTGGCCCGCCGTTTCGCCCAGAAGAAGGGGCGCGTCGGCCGCACGCTGGTCTTCCAGCTCTACTCGGCCGAGGAGATGGGGCTGCTCGGCTCGGCCTACTACTGCCGCAATCCGCTCTTCCCACTGGAGAAGACGGCGGCGATGTACAACATGGACATGGTCGGCCGCTACCGCCCGGAAGTGAAGCTTCAGGTGAACGGCACGACGACGGCCAAGGACGAATACTTCAAGAAGATCGTCGATGCGGCCAACGAGAAGCACAAGCTCGAAATCAGCACGCCGGCCACGAGCCAGTTCTTCGGCGCCAGCGACCACTTCTCCTTCTACCAGAAGAACATCCCGGTGCTCTTCCTTTTCACGGGGATGCACCCGCAGTATCACCGGCCGCTCGATCGCGTCGAGACGATCAACATCGAGGGCGTGCGCCAGTGCGTGGAGTTCTCCGAGACGATCCTTGACGAACTGGCGAGCCGTTCGGAGCGGCCGGAGTTTGTCCGCGTCGGCCGGCAGGCGGCGACGACGCCTCAGACAAATCCGGAACGGGGCGGGCCGCGGCTGGGCGTGCGGCCCAACTACAGCGACGACAAGGAAGGCGTGCTCCTGGAGGAGGTGCTGGCGGGCGGCGTCGCTGAAAAGGGCGGCCTGAAGGCCGGCGATCGCGTCGTCGAGATGAACGGCAAGCCGATCCAGAACATCGAGGCCTACATGGCCGTCATGCGTGGCCTGCGCCGCGGCGACAAGCTGGAAGTGACGGTCATCCGCGCTGACAAGCGTGAAAAGCTGACGCTGACGCTGGAATAGCCAGCGTGTGAAGATGAGTTCACGCCGCCGCTGCCGGAGCGCCGGGGTTCCCCTGGTACTCAGTCAGCGGCGGCGTTTGGAGAAGACCCGTTCGCGTCGCTCGAGAGTGCCCCTCTGATCGAGCGCTGGCAGCTTGACCAAGCCCGCCAAGTCGCCTGAGAACTCCTCGCGCGTGGCCGCGATTTGGAGGGAAGTTGCTTGACAGCCACGGTTGAGCGGCGCTAAAGTGGCCCTAGGGCCCTAGTTCGCTCACTTTCGCAAGGATGAGGCCATGGCGACGCTTGGATGGGTCAAAGAACTGTTGCAGCGCCGGCAGATTCCCTTCGAGGAAGTGCACCACGATCCCGCCTTCACGGCGCAGGAGCTGGCGCATCGGGAGCATGTCACGGGCCACTGCGTGGCCAAGGTGGTCATGATCTGGGCCGACGATCGGCTGGTCGAACTGGTGCTCCCCGCGAGCCGGCAAGTGGTCTTCAGCGAAGTTCGCAGCCTGCTCGATGCCCATGAGATTCGCCTGGCCACGGAGCCGGAGATGCAGACGGCCTTTGTCGACTGCGAACCCGGTGCCATGCCGCCCTTGCCTCACGTGCCCAACGTCGAGGTGCTGCTCGACGAGGCTCTGGCGACGGACGGCATGATCCTCATCCAGGCCGGCACCCACCGCGATGCGATCAAGCTGCACTTCAACGATTGGCTCCAGGTCGTGAACCCGCGGATCGAGTCGTTCAGCGAGCCGGCCGGGGCGACCCACGAGGAACTTTACCCCACTGAGGTCTTGGCCAAACGCCCGGCCCAGACGCTTTCCCCGGCGAGCGAGGCCGAGCTGGACGAATTGATCGCCAACCGCGAAAGACAATCTTAGCCCTCTGGCCCGGAGACGCTTCATGCCGCGCAGCCTGCTGCGGGAATGGCTGGCTGAGTTCCTTGCCACGTTTGTCCTGATCACCTTTGGCGTTGCCGTCGTGGCCCAAGTCGTACTTGGCGAAAAGAGCCACGGGGAATACTTTTCGATCAATCTGGGCTGGGGGTTGGCCGTCACACTCGGCATCTACGTGGGGGGCGGTGTCTCCGGGGCCCACATGAACCCGGCTGTCACACTGGCCCTGGCTTGCTTTCGGCGTTTCCCCTGGAGCAAGGTCCTGCCCTTCTTCCTGGCCCAGTTCGCTGGGGCGTTCATCGCCTCGGCCCTCGTCTTTGCCGTCTACCATGATGCCCTGATGAAATACACCGACGGGCAACTGACCGTCGTCGGGGAGCGGGCGACGGCCGGCATCTGGGCGACCTATCCCGCCGATTACCTCTCCTTCCGCGGCGGCATGGTGGATCAGATCACGGGGACGGCCATGCTCCTCATGGTGGTCTTTGCCCTCGGCGATCCCCGCAACCTGGCTCCGCAGAGCAATCTCGCGCCGCTGCTGGTCGGTGCCACGGTGCTGCTTATCGGCATGACCTTTGGACTGAACTGCGGCTACGCGATCAACCCGGCCCGCGACCTGGGGCCCCGGCTCTTCACGTACTTCGCTGGCTGGGGGCCGGAAGTGTTCACCGCCAAGGACGACTGGTGGATCGTGCCCGTCGTGGGGCCACTGATTGGCGGCGTGGTCGGGGCCGCGGTCTACGAATTCCTCGTGGGCCATGGCCATCCTCCGGCCGATCCCCCAGCTTGACTTGCCGACCGCGCCCGATCAAACTGGAAGTGTACTTGCCTCACCTTTGCTCCCTCAAGAAGAGAAGAGCCATGAAGCTGCGCCTTGGCCTTTGCGTGTTGATCCTGTGGGCCGCCTGGACGGTTCAGGCTGATGAGCCCAAGCCCCAGGTGGTGCGCCTGGAGCCGGGGCCCAACGCCCAGAAGGAAGTGCAGCGGGCCCTGATCAGGGCGAAGCCCGGCATGGTGATCGAACTGGGGGCCGGCACTTTCGAGTTTCATGCGAGCCTGTCGCTGACGGTGCCGCGCGTCACTCTGCGGGGCCAGGGCATGGGCAAGACGGTTCTGTGCTTTGCCAAGCAGGACCAGGGCAAAGAGGGAATGCTGGTCACGGCCGACGGCTTCACGGCGGAGGATTTCACCCTGGCCGATGCCAAGGGCGACGGGCTCAAGATCAACGGGGTCAAGGGCGTGACGCTCCGCCGGGTGGAAGCGACCTGGCGGGACGGGCCGAAGGAGACCAATGGCGCCTATGGCCTCTACCCGGTCCAGTGCGAGCGCGTCCTAATCGAGGATTGCCAGGCCAGCCACGCTTCCGACGCCGGCATCTACGTCGGCCAGTCGAAGCAGATCGTCATCCGCCGCTGCAAGGCGACGCGGAATGTGGCGGGCATCGAAGTCGAGAACTCCTTCGATGCCGACGTGTACGAAAACCAGGCCACGGACAACACGGGTGGCATCTTGGTGTTCGACTTGCCCGACCTGCCCCTGAAGAACGGCGGGCGGGTGCGGGTCTTCAACAATGTCGTCTCGGCGAACAACCACGTCAACTTCGCACCCAAGGGCAACATCGTGGCCACAGTGCCGCCTGGCACGGGGATCATGGTGCTCGCCACCGATCAGGTCGAGATCTTTGGTAACAAGATCAGCGACAACAAGACCTGCAACCTCGCCATCGTGAGCGACCTCATCGCCCAGCGGCCGATCCAGGACCGGAAGTACGATCCCTTCCCCGAGGGCATCTACGTCCATGACAACGAGTTCAAGAACGGTGGCTTCGAACCGAGCGGCGAAATGGGCATGCTCCTCGGCACGATCCTGGGCAAGCCGATCCCCGACATCCTCTACGATGGCTGCGTGGACAAGCGCAAGATGGTGAACGGCAAGCTGCCCGAGAAGTTTGGCCTCAAGCTCGCCAACAA
>CALLZJ010000115.1 GCA_937858435.1 uncultured bacterium | reverse complement strand
TGGCCAGCTCCCGCGCCACAAGCACCGCGGCCGCGGGTCCCCGGAGGAGGGCCCGCAGCCGCTAGGTGGTCAGTCATTTCCTTCGTCGGCCGCTTGGCTACGGCTCCATGAGCCGGCCGAGGAAGAGCAGCGTGCCCGTTTCCTTGGCCTTGATGAAGAACAGGAAGGGGCGATCCGCCTTGAACTCGACCACGGGATCAACCGGCACCGAGGTCGGCATCATGGTAATGCCGGTCGCAGCAGCGGCCTCGGTCCCCTTCTCGTCGACGGCCACGTAGGCCTGGTGAATGACCTTTTCGATCATCAGCCGCACGTCTTCGGTTAGGCCGGTGAAGTCCGCGTCCTTCGAAAACGCCAGCGGCATACCCATCCCCGCCAGCGTCTTCTCCAGGTCCATCGAGGCGCGGAAGCTGAACTTGGGCAGTGCGACGCGGACGCGCCTCGACTTCAGACCGGTCGTCCAAGTGGCGAGTTGGGTGGGGGAGAAGGTCTCCTCCAGGTCGGCGAGCTTGGCCTTCGGCTTGGGCAAGACGATGTACATGGCCAGCGCCCCCCCGCGGTAGGGCAGTTCCAGGACCTGGGCGTCGGCTGTTTCGAGATAGCCGAACGAGCTCATTTGATGCATGGTCGGCTTCTCGACCTTGGTCCCATCCGCCCGATGGAAGTCCGCCGGGAAGGTCTCATCCTGGCTGAAAGGCTGGGTCCAGTCGGCCTTGAAGTAGATGGCATTGGTCAGCACGAGCCGAATCTCGGCATGGATCGTACCGGGGCCGAGCAGTTGCGGGATCTTCTCCATGGTGTTCTGGCTGACCCAGGAGTTGATCTCACGCCGGACAGCCTCGGGGTCGCTTTTGAAGTCCACCTCGCGGAGGCCCGCTCCGTAATGCAGCTTGGCCAGGTTGAGATAGCTGGGGCTCCAGCGCACGCCGCGCTGCCCCCAGAGAGCATTGGCCATGGCGAGTTGGAAGGGGCGGCCCTCGGGCTTACCTTCACCCTGCATCCAGCGCAGGAACTGGCCCTGGGCGGCATGAACTTCGTCGGCATCGTCGGGCAGGTCGAGCACCTGGGCCATCTGCCGGGCGGTTTCGCCTCGGGCTCCGCCATAGGCCATGGTCAAAGCCGTGGACAAACTCGCGGGAGAGAAGAAGAGATTACCCTTCGCCCCGCTCTGAATCTGCTGGTACAGGTTGACGGTGAAGGCATCCTGGGCGCGGGCGTTGGTGGGGGCGGGCGGTTGGGGAACGGTGCGGGCCGCCGTCGTGGCCGCCACCGCCAGCAACAAGATCAAGAGCAAGGCCAGTTTCATGATGGTCTCCCGCGAGTGAGGTGAAAGGGATACCGTGCTGCTCCTAGTCAGGATCGCACAGTCGCCTCGGTGCCGCAAGGGGTGGCACTTCACTCACGACGAGAGTCCACGGGCCGGGGTTTGCCGCCGAGCCATGTTCCAACAGGCAACAAGTGTCTAAGGTGGCGGCGGGATGGGTGTCCCCTCGGGCAGCACTTCCGTCGGCGGCAGGTAGCTGCCACTCGGATCGTGGGGCAGGGCTGGAACGGCGAGGGGCGACTCGACCAGCGGCAGGGCGGTCGGCGAAGTGCGCATCGCCAGCCGGGCTCGGAGTTGCTCGGCAATCCGCTCGCTGATCTCCTTGTGGCCCATCACTCCGACGCGGATACGCACCTCGGTTAGAAACGTGCTGCCAGCATGAACGTCTGAGATCGCCTTGAGGGCGACGACGATCCGATCCCGCCCGCTGGTCCGGGCCTCAATCGTTCCCCCGAGGTGGCGACGGCGTTCGTCGACGATCGGCATGCCCAAATCGCACAGGGCCTCCCGGGTCGCGTGCCAGGTGTTGGCGAAGTCGCCGCGCACGACCATCGTCAACTGCCCCTTGTTGTAGGCGTAGGCTCCGGCAGCCACTCCCGCCCCGGCCAGCGCGAGCAAACAGCCGCATTGAGCCAGGCACAACCCGGCCAGCAGCCAAAGACCAGCCTGATTCCAGGTCGAGCGTCGGTTCGGCATCGGTACACCTCCCGGTCAAGGAGGCGGGAGATTAGCCGACTTCCAACTGGCCGCAAGATCATTTCGTGCCAAGTCAGGCGGTCTGGCGGGCGAAGGCGGCATAGGCAGTCTGAGTGGAAGGGCAACATCCCTCGCACCCTGGGGCTATCGGGGCTGGGGCCCGCGCCGCCGCACCCGAGCTTGCCCCCTTGGGCGACCCCTGCTACGCTGCCGGGGCGCTTCCACGGAGGGGACGATCGCAATGTTGCCATGGCTCGGACGCTGGACCAATGGGATGACGCCGCAGCGCTGGCTCCTGGCCGGGCTGACGCTGCTTCTGCTCGTGGTCGGGGCCCAGTACGTGGCCAAGTCGGGCGAAGATCGTTCCGCCTTCAACCGCTGGCGGCGGCAGGTCCGCGAGCTGGTGCAGGGTGAGGACGTCTATCAGAAGTATCTTTACCCCAACGCTCCGATCATGGGGCTGATCCTCTACCCGCTGGCGGAGATGCCCCGGGTCGAGGCCGGGCCGGTGACCTTCGATCTGGGGGCCCTGAGCTGGTTCGCGGCCAAGGTGGCCATGGCCGTGCTCGCCGTCTGCTGGACCGTCCAACTCGTGCAACAGCCCGGGCGCCCCTTCCCCTTCGCGGGCCAGGTGCTCATGATCGTCTTGTGCCTGCGTCCCATCGTTGGGGACCTGTCGCATGGCAACGTCAACCTGCTGATCCTGTTCCTGGTGATCGCCGCCCTGTTTGCCTTGCGGCAGGGGTGGGACCTCTCCGCCGGGCTGCTCCTGGCCCTGGCGATTACCTGCAAGGTGACGCCGGCCCTCTTCGTCCCCTACCTGATCTGGAAGCGGGCCTGGCGGGCCCTGGCGGGGTGCGCCATTGGACTGGTGCTCTTCTTCGCTCTCATTCCGGGCAGCCTGCTCGGCTACGCTCACACTGCCCGCATCACTCAGACCTGGATCGAAAAGATGATCCTGCCCTTCACCGTGCAAGGCGAGGTGACGACGGAGCATCACAACCAGTCCCTGGTCGGTCTGCTCTATCGCCTGGGGACCGAGAGCCCGAGCTTCTACGACGAAGATGAACAGCCCGTGGCCTATCACAACGTCGCGAGCCTGGCCCCGGAGACGGTGCGGCTGCTCGTGAAGGGGCTCGGCGTCGCCTTCCTCCTGCTGCTCTTCTGGAGCAGCCGGTCTCCCATGGCGCCTCGGGAGCGGACCCGGCTGACGGCGGAGTTTGCCCTGGTCCTTTTGGGCATGTTGCTCTTCAGCGAGCGGACCTGGAAGCATCACTGCGTGACGCTGCTCCTTCCCGTCGGACTGCTTTGCTACATCGCAACGGCCTGGCCTGTGTCACGTCGGACCCGGCACTTGATCTTCGCCGTGCTCGGGGCGGCGACGCTCATCATGGCGACCACCAGCACGAGCTTGACCGCGGGCTTGGGGCTGGGCAAGGAGGCCGCCAAGTTGGCTCAGGTCTACGGCGCCTACGTCTGGGCGGAGCTGCTACTCCTGGGCACGATCGCGGTTCTTATCCATGGGGTCCTGGCTCGGTCCGAGGCGGCAGCGCCCGACCATGCGGGGAAGCCTCGCCTGGGTCAGGCCGCCTAAGGGGCCCAAGGGGAAGCGGCATGGGAGCACACGCCGCCTGGTGGGCCGAGCGTCCCCGGCGCTGGTCGATCTCCGGGCTGGGATTCCGCTTCCTCGGCTGGTTGGCCCGGCTCGTGACTCGACCTCGTCGTCTCCTCGTCGTCGCCGACTTCGAACCTTCAGCGGACCAACTCCGCCGCCGCTTCGGAAGTCTACCCGGCTTCCTGGCCTTGCCTTGGCACCCCGCGCCTGAGCTGACCGGCGTCCAGACCGGCACGGTGGCCACGGGAGTCAACCCCATCGACCTCGGCGAACTCGGCCCGAAGGCCCGTGCGGCTGGCGTGACGACCATCGCCTTCTGGCTGCCTTGGGATCACGTCCGTGGCCAGACCCTGCTCCAGTGCCGACGCCAGGGTTTCCGCTCGACCTGGCTCCAGGTGGGCGGTGGCGGCCTACTCCTGCCCACGCTCCTCTTCGCCGTCTGGCGTGCCTGGACCGTCTGGCTCCAGCAGCGTTTCCGCCTTTCGGGCCGAGCCTGGACCAGCGCTCGGGCCGCACCCTGCCTGGCGGCTCTGCCCGCACCGCCCACCGCGGCCAGCACGCCGAGGCCAACTCCGACCATCGGCCACTTCATGCGGACCTGGACCTTCGGCGGAGTCGAGCGGCAAGTCGCGCTGCTGGCCGGTCTGCAGCACGAGGCGGGCCAGCAGCCGCGCATCCTCCTGCAGACCGCGCCGCCGGGTCTGACCAGCGGCGGGCTGCCCTTCCTCGCAGCCCAGATCGCCGCCCGACCCATCGCCGTCCAGACCGCACCCGACTTGGCAGCCCTGTGGCATGCCCGAGGCCTGGGTCAATTCCCCTGGGAGTCTCTGCCCGCCGACCTGCGGCTCATGGTGCTCGATTTGGCTGGCGAGTTGCTCCTTCATCCCGTGGACGTCTTGCACTGCTGGATTGATGAGGCCAACGTCGTGGGTTGGCTGGCGGGTCGGCTGGCTGGTGTGCCGGCTATCGTCATGACCGTCCTGGGAGTCAGCCCCGCCCACTGGCCGCTCGGCGATCGGCCCTGGCTCCGTGCCTGCTATCAGCATGCGCTCCGTGATCCGGCGAGTCGGCTGGTCACCATCTCCGATGCCGGGCGGGCGGACTATGCCGAATGGCTGGGGGCGGACGTCGGCGACATGGAGGTGATCCGCATCGGCTTTCCCTTGCCGCCGCGTCCAAGCCCGGAGCAGGTGGCCGCCTTCCGGCAGGAGCATGGGCTGGCCGATGGCGCACCGACGGTCATCGGGGTCTTTCGCTTCGATCCAGAGAAACGGCCCCTGCTGTTCTTGGATGTGATCGAGAGAGTACGGCAAAGGCTGCCCGAGGTGCGAGTGCTGCTGGCCGGCCATGGCAGCCTGGCGGCGGAAGTCCAGAAGCGAATTGGAGCCTTGGGACTGGATCGGGCCGTGACGCTGCTGGGCCAGCCGGCCGACGTGTTGCTCCCGATGGCGGCGAGCGACGTGCTGCTCATGGTTTCGCAGGTGGAGGGGACGCCGAACGTCGCCCTCGAGGCCCAGGCCATGGAAGCGGTGCCCGTGCTCACGGACGTGGGCGGCTGCCGAGAAACGATGCAGCCAGGCAGCACGGGCCTGGTCTGCCCTCGGGATGATGTGGACGGTCTGGCCCAATGCGTGGTCCGGCTGTTGACGAAGCCCGAGCAGCGGCAGGCGATGGCCAAAGCGGGGCGGGCCCATGTCGCCGCTGCCTTCGCTCCGGAGCGGATGCGGAAGTCGTTCGGGGAACTCTATTGCCGGCTTGCCGATCGGGCGGCCGGGAGCTGATGCGAGGTGGTCTTTGATCCAAGGTTGGCGGGGCATCTGCAGCCGACTCGTGCAGCCGCTGGTGCGGTGGCCGCGAGTGCTGCGCCTGACCGACCAGGCCCGTCCGCAAGAGGGGGTTGGCTCGGGACCTTCGCCCCGGGTCTGTGGCGGCGTGGCGGGGCCCGAGACCGAGCAGGCGGACGCGCCGCCTGCCTCGGCCCACTTTCCCATCCATGACTTCAGTGCTGCCGCCCGGGCCGCGGGGCTGACGCAGCTCTGGCTCGATCTACCCTGGTGGCAAGTCCGGCCGCGGGTGCTGCTCGAACTGGCCCGAGAGGGCTGGCGCTGGAGCTGGTTGGGACGAGGGCACATCGTCCTCGGCCTGCCGACCCGGCTGGTCGCCTATCTGCGTGGAGCGGCCATCGTCTGGACTCGTCTCTGCCGGCGGCTGGGTTGGGAGCGTGAGCCCTTCACGGCGGAGGCGGCGGCTGAATGGTTGAAGAGCACGCGGAGCCAGGGCGGTGAGAGGCCACCCGCCGAGCCAGCTTCACGCCGCATCTTGCATTGTCTCAAGACCTGCCTGAGGGGAGGCGTCGAGCGGCAGGCGGCCTACCTGGCGGCAGCCCAGGTCCGGAGCGGGGCCGAGGTTCGGGTGGTCTACCTGTTCCCTTCGCTGGCAGAACCCGACACGGCTCACGACTGGTTTGCCGAGGCGGGGGTGCATCCCCGCCTGATGCCAGAGGCCGGGACCGAGCAGGTGCCGGCGGGGGTGCGGCCGAGCACCTTGGGGGGGCAGGGGGCCCGGCTGCTTGCCACGGTGGAGGCGTTTCGGCCTGATGTCCTCCATGCCTGGGTGGACGAGGCCAACGTGGCTGCCCTCGCTGCTGGCTGCCTGGCCGGGGTGCCGCGCATCCACATGACCGTGCTTGGCCTCAGCCCGGGACGCTGCCCCCAAGTGCGGACCCCGTGGATGCGGCCGCTCTACCAGGCGGGGCTCAAGCGGGACAACGTGCGGCTCATCTGCATCTCCAACTTTGGCGTGGCGGACTATGCCGAATGGCTAGGCGTCGACCGAGAACGACTGACCCGAATTCGGATCGGCATACCGCTGCCCCAGCCTCTCTCGGCTGCCGAACGGCGTGACTACCGCCGGCGGCTTGGGGTGCCGGATGGGGGGCGGCTCGTGGGTGGGCTGTTCCGTCTCGAGCCCGACAAGCGGCCGTTGCTGTTTGCCCGGGTGGTGGGAGAGGTGATGAAACGGCGGCCGACGGTGCATGGGCTGCACATCGGGGGCGGCAGCCTGGCCCAACCGTTCGCGGCTGAGATTCGTCGGCTCCACATGGCCTCCCGATTCCATGTGCTGGGGCGCGTGGCCGATGCCCTGACGCCGCTCGCCGCCTGCGATCTCCTATTGCTCGCCTCGGCGGCAGAAGGGACGCCAACGGTGGCCTTGGAAGCGCAGGCGCTGGGAGTCGTGCCGATCCTGGCCGACGTGGGGGCCTGCCGCGAGACAGTGGTTGATGGGCAGACCGGCCTCATCGTGCCGGCCCAAGATGAGGCGGCGATGGTGGCGGCGATCGAAGGTCTGCTGAACGATCCGGACCGCCTGGCCCGCATGGCTGCAAAGGGGCGTGAGTTCGTGGAGTCCGAGTATGGCTTGGAGCGCTTCGTTCGCGCTGGTGCCGAGTGACGGGCTAGGGTCGGCGTCCGGGATTGGACCAAACGGTTTGCAGGGCGAGCGGGGTTGGCCCTTGCGGGGATAGGCTGGGGCCGGGGCTGGGACGCGGCACCGCCCGAATGACGAGCACGCGCTGGAGCCTCGCTTCCGTGTCGCTGAAGGCGACGTGGCCGAAGCTGCCGACCCGACCCTCCCGGTAGCCCAGGATCAGGAAGTCATGAGGCCCCAGTTCGATGGCCAGGTCTAGATCTTCGAGCCGGTGCTCGGGCTGGCGGCGGTCGATCTCCCACCCGGACCGATCGTCGCGTGGCTTCAGCATCTCGGCGGGAGCACCATGTTGGATGGCAGGGACGATGCGAACCAGGGTGCGGCCATCGTCCAGACCCCGCAGCCGGACCCGGAAGCTGAGTTTCAGTGGCGGATGCGAGGATGATGTCGACGGGTTCCGTCCGCTTGGCAAGGGGCCAGGTGGCTTCCTCATCGGTCCGGCTCGTGAGCCTGCGGGCCGTCGGGCAGGCCTCCTGATTGGCTAGCATCTTCTGCAGGGCGGCACTCGCATGTTGCGGGACGATGCCTACCCGCAGGCCATGTTCATCGAGAGCGAGGAGCTGCTCGATGGGCAAGACCTGCTCATCCGCTTCGAGCCAGAGGGCCCCAGCGAGGAAACTCTCAACCCCGGCACTGACCGGCTCCTGGACCACGGCCAGGTCGATGCTCGGGCCGTCGGGAGCCTGACTCGGCCAGGCCGATCGCCAGGAGGGGAGCCAGCCCGTGGACGGACGAATGGCGTCCGGCCAGGCGCAGCAGCCTGCCAGTGCCGTGAGCAGCATGAGCATCACCAGCCGCGGCATCCGTTCCACGACGGCATCCTTGCCTTCGAACTTCCCCCAGGGGGAGCGGAGATAGCCGATCCACTGCGGGCGTCAAGGGCGGGTGTGACCTAGTTCTAAATTGCCTCAAATCCCCAGCCTCTCGTCCAGACTGGGGCCCGCGAAGGCTCGGAGGTCGGTCTTGGCCTTCTCAGATGTGCAAAAGCCTGCCAGTCAGACAAGATGGAGAAATCCGGAAGATCGGCACTTTTAGCTTGCTGAAGGGGTGCGCGGGTGCTACTTTATTCGACGTGGCGCTGCCCTGCGCTTTTCGAGTCACAGTCATACCGGCTCATCGGGCAGCCTTGGTGGTCTCGGTCTGGAGTTCTTGATGATGATCCGATCGCTGATCAAGATCCTCGCCCTCTGCGGGATCCTGCTCTTCGGAGGCCAAACCGTCCAAGCACAGGTCATCACCTTTGCCAACTTCGGTCAGGTCAATCCGAACGAAACGCCCTTCACCTTCGTCCGCAACCCGTCGGTCAGCCCAACCTCGGTGACCTGGTCAGTCTCGACGCAGATCACCTTCAATCCGAGCGCTGCTTACCGGACGGCGGCTCAGGAAGTGGCGGCGGGCTTCCCGATGAGCGGCGATATCTTCGCCACGCTGACGCTGAACATCACGTCGACCCAGACCGGCGGCATCCTCGCTGGCTCCGTGATCCAGCCCATGAGTTCCTCCAGCGGCAGCTTCTCCATTATTGCCAATGCGCCGATCAACGGCCTTTCTAACCTGCTCTCGGCCAGCTTCCGCGGCACGATGTCCGGCAACGTAAGCGGCTTCAGTGTCACCTTCAACTCGAGCACGCCGCCTTCGATCAACACCCAATTCAACAGTGCTTTCGTGATCTTCGACGCCGATGAGACCCAGTCCTTCTCGATGAGCATGACGGGCCTCAATAATGCGGTCGACCTGGTCGACAATTTCATGACGGCCTGGCAGGGCTCGGGTACGGGTGTCTTCAGCGCCCGCATCACGGCCGTGCCCGAACCGTTGACCATGACCTTGCTCGGGTTCACCGGTGCCTTCTCTTGGCTGTCGCGCCGCTGGCGCCGGCAGTGGGAGATCGAGTGCCAGGCCCTCGAAGCGGTCGAGGGTGAGTAGAGCGTCCGCCGCGTTTCTATCCGCGAGCCGCTAGCTCCCATGCTGGCGGCTCTTTTCATGCCCCATTGGCTTTGCCCCATGACTGCCGATACTCCCAAGCCCGTACGCCTACGCCGGGACGGCGACCGGCTGATCGTGGACTGGAGCGACGGCCAGGTCGGCTCCGTCTCATGGGCCACACTGCGCGAGCAGTGCCCCTGTGCCGGCTGCCGCGAGGAACGGGCCCAGCCGCCGAACCCCTTCCGTATCCTAAAGCCTGAAGAGATGCGGTCGGGGAAGCCCGAGCCAACCGCCATGGTTCCGGTCGGCTATTACGCCTACAAGATCACCTGGCAGGACGGCCACGACACGGGCATCTACACTTTCGAAGCCTTGCGGGCGATGTGCGACCTGCAATCCCCGCCTGAGACGGAGCCAAGCCGATGAGCCGATTGCCCATGGCGGGAGGGGCGGGACCGTCAGCCGGACCGACGGCAGGCCCACCACCCAAGATTCAGTTGCCTGGCGTGCGTCATCTCCTGGCAGTGGCCAGCGGCAAGGGCGGAGTCGGCAAGTCGACCGTGGCCGTCAACCTGGCACTGGCCTTCAGTCAGCAGGGCAAGAAGGTGGGGCTGCTCGACGCCGACATTTATGGTCCCAGCGTGCCGCTCATGCTCGGGCTCCAGGGCGTGGACCCGCAGACGACTGCCTTTCCCATCGAGAAGTTCGGCCTGCGGATCATGTCGATGGGTTTCCTCGTCACGCCGGAACAGGCGGTGATCTGGCGCGGCCCCATGGTCGACCGCTACCTGCGTCAGTTCCTCATGGCCCTGGACTGGGGACAGCTCGACGTGCTGGTGCTCGACCTACCGCCGGGCACGGGCGACGCCCAGCTTACCCTCTGCCAACATGCCCCGCTGACCGGGGCCGTCATCGTCACCACGCCCCAGGAAGTCAGCTTGCTTGACGCCCGCCGCGGCCTGCGGATGTTCCAGCAAGTCAACGTGCCGGTCCTGGGCATCGTCGAGAACATGAGCTACTTCGTCGGCGACGATGGCAAGCGCTACGAGATCTTCCGTCATGGCGGCGGCAGCCGTTGTGCCGCGGAACTGGGGCTGCCTTTCCTCGGCGAGATTCCCATCGACCCGCAGATCGCCCTACAGGGCGACCTGGGAGAACCGCTGGTCCATAGCCATCCGGACCGTCCCGTGGCCCAATGCTACCGGGCCCTGGCGGGGACGACCTATGCCGCCCTCGAACAGGCGGCGGCCCGGCTGACTCCGCCCCCGGCCGTTGAGCTGTAGCGGTGGCGGCAAGGGCTGCTACTCGGGGAACAGCACCGTGCTGAGGTAGCGTTCGCCGAGGTCGGGCAAGATCACAACGATGTTCTTGCCAGCGTTTTCGGGTCGCTTGGCCACCTGCACGGCGGCATGGGCGGCGGCGCCGCAACTGATCCCGCAGAGCATGCCTTCTTCCTTGGCTAGCCGGCGAGCCATGGCCATGGCGTCGTCGTCGGTCACCGTGACCACGTCGTCGATCACGTCGAGATTGAGAATGGGCGGGATGAAGCCGGCCCCGATCCCCTGAATCTTGTGCTTGCCGGGCTGGAGCGGCTGGCCGGCCCGCTTCTGAGTAATGACAGGGCTGGCGGGTGGCTGGGCGGCGCAGCCGCGGGAGCGGGGCCGGCGGTCCCTGAGGGCTTCGCCCACGCCGGTGATGGGGCCGCCCGGGCCGACGCCGGCCACGAGCACGTCGGCCTGGCCGCCCGTGTCGCGCCAGATCTCCTCAGCCGTGGTGCGGCGATGGACCGCGGGATTGGCCGGGTTCTTGAACTGCTGCGGCATATAGGAGTTCGGCATGGCCGCCACCAGCTCCTCTGCCTTGGCCACTGCTCCGGTCATGCCCTTGTCGCCGGGGGTGAGGACGACCTCGGCCCCGAAAGCCTTCAGCAGCCGCCGCCGTTCGATGGTCATCGTTTCGGGCATGGTCACGATCAGCTTGTAGCCCCTGGCGGCGCAAGCGAAAGCCAGCCCGATGCCCGTGTTGCCGCTGGTGGGTTCGATCACGGCCATGCCCGGTTTCAGCTCGCCGCGTTCTTCCGCGTCCTGGAGCATGGCGACGGCGATGCGATCCTTGACGGACCAGAGCGGGTTGAAGTTTTCGAGCTTGGCCAGCACCGTTCCCGCCGCTCCATCCGTAACCCGGCGAAGGCGGATGAGCGGCGTACCGCCGAAAGTCTGCGTGATGTCCTCATGTACTTGGCCACGGGCGAATGGGGTCGACATGGTAGCCTCGGCGAGTGGGGGCGATGCCAATCAGCTCACGCGGTCGGCGTGGCGGGCGACAACGATGGCTTATGGGGTGAGACGACGTGCGACTACCGATGCTTAGCCGCGAACACAACAGCCAAGGGCCAGAGGAGCCTCGACCGAGGCGGAAGAAAGGAAGAGACCAGCAGACAGCGTCAGCGGCATGACGGGCTAACCCTTGGCCGCCACGATCACCTGGTTCAGCAGTTCCCTGCCGCCGAGATAGGGCAGAACCGTCTCCTGGGCTAGTTGCTTGAAGTAATAGCTGGGTAGCCGGCCGGAGATGACGAGCCGGCCAGGCTGTTCCTCGACCACCAGGTGGCGCAGAGCCGGGATGGGGCTGAGCCGCAGGGCCTCGCTGGCCTTGTCCTTGCCGACTTTGGCGCGGGTCGTGGGAATGTTCATGTCGATCCCTTCCTGAGAACAGCGGACATCCATGGTCGGTGCTGGCGGCGCAGCGGGGCCGCGCCGCCCGGGTCATCAATCGATGTCTACGCGGAAGTCGCGGTGACAGCGATTGCAACTGGCTTCCATCCGCAAGATGGCACTCTTGACGTCGGTCTGCTTCTTGGCCCGGGCCGCGGCTGCCACATCCAAGCAAGCCTTGCGCATGTCGTCGCAGGCCTCTTCCCAGTCCTTGGCGGACTTGTCCTTGGGAATGTCCTTGGTCGGGACATGGGCATGGATGGCGAGGCTATAGACCGCCATGCGGAAGGCAGCGGACTGAATCTCCTCGGGCTTGCCGCGCTGGCCGAATGCCGCGGCCGACAGGCGACGGAACTCCTGGTGCCGCTTGTAGTGAGTCTGGACCTGTTTCATGAGGTTCTGGATGGGCACTGCCTGGGCCAGCGGGTTTGCCTTGGCATCGGCGACGCTGTCCGCGCTCCGCAGCTCGGCAATAAGACCCGCGAACTTCTTCGCTGCTTCCAGGTCCTTGCGCCGCGCTGCCAGGGCCAGTTCGGCGGCATGGGCCTGCAGCACCACCGCGCGCTTGCCCCATTCGTTCATGCCATTCTGCCTGGCCACCTCCGCCAGCATGATCAGATAATAGGCCTCGCTCTCCAGGTCGTTCGCCTTCTGGTTCAGGCTGCTCTCGGAGCGGGCGAACTCATTGATCGTCTTCAGGCTCTCGTCGAACATGCGGGTGAACATGGCGTCGGGGAGCCAGGAGTCGGAATGGGACCTATGGGCGGCATCCGCCCGGAGCCCCATGCCGGCCAGCACGGCCAACCCCAAGACCAGACCCAAGAGACGCCAACGCGTTACGCGGTCAATCACAGCTTCACTCCTCGGAAGCAGACGTCAAGGCGGGTGAAGAACCAGGGTGCAAGTTGCCCCTGCATTATAAACGCTGCTCCGGCCAGGGCAAGCTCCTACGCGGCCTACTCCCAGCGGAAAATCCGCAGGGCGACGGCGAAGGAAATCAGCCCCCAGGCCAACAGGGCCAGGAGCGTGCCGGGCATCTCGAGCAGGCTGCTGCCGTCGTTGATCACCGCTCGGAGGGCATTGTTGAGCAGCGTCAGGGGCAGGGCCTGGATCACGGGCTGAGCCACCTCGGGGAAGCGTTCGGGACTGAAGAAGATGCCGGAGAGAATCCACATGGGCAGCATGACAAGGTTCATGATACCGGAGACGGTTTCGATGGTCTTGGCCCGGCTGGCGACGAGCAGGCCGATCCCGGAGAAACAGAAGCCGCCCAGGACGATGACGCCAAGGAGGCTAACCAGGTCGCCGGCCACGACGACGTCAAAGGCGAAGTGGGAGAAGGTGATCAAGATAGCCATTTCGGGGATCATGAAGAGGAAGCGGCTGAGCATGACGGCGAGGAGGAAGTCGCGCCGCCGCATCGGGGTGGCCAGGAACCGTTTGAGCAGCTTGCGGATGCGCATGTCGACGGTGACGAAGCCGACGCCCCACATGCCGCCCCCCATGAGTCCCATGCCGAGCAGGCCCGGGATGAGGAAGTCGATGTACCGCCCGCCGGGCGGCGAGTAGGAGTCGAAGCGGCTGGTGATTACGTCCTGCCGGCCGAAGTGGCGCTGCAAGTGATCGTCGACGACCTGATGGGCGATGATGCTCTCGGCCCGCACTGGATCGTAGCGGTAGACGAGGTTGCGGCCCGTGGAGTCCGGGGCGCTGACGGCGAGGTTGGACTTGGTCTTGCGGAGCCGCTCGAGGGCCACGCCCTCGGCCAGCTTCTGGACGCGGAAGCGTTCGGGTCGCTGGGCCAGGGCGTCGGCCACGGCGGCGGCGCCGGGCGACTCGATCACATCCACCGGAATCTGCTCCTCGGGGGCCTTGTCGCGGAAGGCGATTCCCAGGGCGATCGTCATGAGGATCGGGAAGCCGTAGACCCAGAAGATCGCCTCGGGTTCGCGGAGGAACTCCCGGAGTCGGGACTTGATCAACTCGATGAGGGGGCGCCAGCGCGGCGTGTCGGTCGGGGTCAAGCGGCCGCTCCTTCATCACGGAGGTGCCGGCCGGTCAGCGTCACGAAGACATCTTCCAGGCTGGCATGCCGGGTCGTCAGGCTGTCGAGGGTGAGCTGCCGGTTCGGTAGCCACTGGAGCAGGGCCGGCAGCGTCACGTGCGGCTCGGCGGCCTGGAGCGTCCAGTGATCGCCGAGCCGGCGGGCGCCCTCGGCGCCGGGCAAGGCGTCTAAATCGGCGGCGGCGATGCGCGACGGGGCGGCGCCGGCCTCTTCCGCCACGCTGAACTCCACGATGTGTTCGCCGCCGATGCTGCGAATGAGTTCCCGGGGCGTTCCCTCGGCGATGATCCGGCCCTGGTCGACAATGGCCACCCGGTCGCAGAGCCGTTCCGCTTCATCCATGTAATGGGTGGTGAGCAGGACCGTTCGGTTCTGGGCCTTGAACCCGAGGATGATGTCCCAGAGTTGCCGGCGCGACTGGGGGTCGAGCCCCGTGGTCGGCTCGTCGAGGAAGAGCAGTTCGGGATCGCCGACCAGGGCACAGGCCACCGCCAGCCGTTGCTTTTGACCGCCGGAGAGTTTGCCGGTCCAGGCCTTGGCTTTTTCCGTGAGGCTGACCTGGCGCATGGCCTCGACCGGATCGAGGCCGGTGCGGTAGAAGCTGCGAAACAGGGTGAGCGTCTCGGCGACGGAGAGCTTCTCGGAAAGCTTCGTCTCCTGCAGCGAGATGCCTATCCGCTCCCGGATCTCCTGATCGTCGCGGCCCCAGTGCAGTCCCAGGATGGCGACGCTGCCCGAAGTGGCGGTGAGCAGTCCTTCGAGGATTTCGATGGTGGTCGTTTTGCCGGCCCCGTTGGGCCCCAGGAGGCCAAAGCACTCGCCGACCCCCACGGTCATGTCGAGGCCGCGGACCGCCTCCACGGGTGGTTTGGCCTTGTAGGTCTTTCGCAGTTCGCGGCATTCGATGGCGGTGGACATGCGCGTTGTTCTATGGAGACGGGGCCAGGCCGGGCTGCCGGGCGAGTGGCCCGGTCCGAGCCACCCGCCGCCGCCGCTAGACACCCAAGTACAGGCGCCGGTTCACCCCGTTGGGCGCCGGCCTACCGCGCCAGCCGCTTGGGGTCGGCCACGATCGGATCGACCGGGTCGCCCTGCAGGGCCTTCATGAAGAGCACCAGGTCCGCCTTCTCCTTGGCGGTCAGGTTCAGGGCCAAGGGGATGATGGGCCGCTTGTTCTCGCCGCACAGCCAGACCTTGAGCCCCGGGTGCTTCTTGGCGAACTCCGCGGCCCCGAGCCGAACGTACTCCTGCTCCTTCTCAACGTCCCGCATGTTGATGTCGAGATACTCGTTGGCGTTGCCGCCCCGGTCGTAGAACTCCACGACCTCTTCGAGCGTCTTCTCGCTACCGTCGTGCATGTAGGGGAAAGTGTCGAGGAGGGCTCGCAGCGTTGGGGTCTTCTGAGCGCCGAAGTTGTTGGGCTGGCGATGGCCCAGCGGCTCGGCTCCGTACCGGCCGACGTGCTCCTGGCCCAGATCGCCGTCCTTGGCCCCGACGCCGAGGTTGTGGAACAGGTTGTCGGTGAAGTTGTCGCCGCCGTGACAGGTATTGCAGCGGGCTTTGTTGAAGAAGAGCGTGCGGCCGCCGAAGATGCCCTCGGCGACTTCCTTCAGCTTGGCGGCATCGGCCGATGGCTCCAGCCCCAACGCCTTCAGGGCCTGAGCGTCTTTGTTGGCGGCAGCATCCTTCAGAGCTTCCTCGTAGTCGACCGCCTGGAGCGTGAAATCGGACTTGCCTTCTTCCATGACCCGCAGCCGCATCTTCATCTCGGCCCGGTCGTGGATCGAGTTGCCCACCAGCACCGTCCGCTCATAAGCAGCCAGGGCCTTGGCGATGGCGTCCCGCGTCGGCTCGGTGCCAAACACCTCGCGGAATCGGCGGACGTATTCGGAGTTCTGCCGGACCCGGTCAACCGCCTTGTACCAGGCATGGGGGTCCGGCGGGCCCTGGTTGAGATCGAACATCTCGACGGGGTTCGCCACCGGTCCCTGAGCCTGCAGTTCGAGCGAGGCCGCCCGACCATCCCAGAACTGGAACGTGTTGAACACCGTGTTGATCACGGTCGGGGCATTCATGTTCCCCTTCTGGCCGCCGATGCCCACCGAGACGGGCAACTGATCGCCCCAGCCCTTGGCCGGGTCATGGCAGGTGGCACAGGCGACCTTGCCGTCGGCGGAGAGGATGGGATCGAAGTAGAGCAGCTTGCCCAACTCCCACTTGGCGACGGTAAGGGAATTCTCTTCGGGGAGGGGCGGATCGGTGGTCAGGCCGAGTGGAACCTTGATCTGCACGATCTTCCGCTCGACTTCCTGGCCGGTCCGCGGATCGCGGGCCTTCTCCGTCCCTTCGCTCCAGAAGGTCGAGAGCTGATCCCAGACCTGCGGGCTGCGGGAGCGGGTGACGAAGCGGATCGGCTGCTGGTCGGCGAACGGCTTCTGCCAGTCGGAGCGCGGCAGCATCCACTCAGCATTCGGCACGTTGGGAGCGGGCGGGGTGTCCGTCGCACTGGTTGGCGCTGGCGCCCCCGCGGGCTTGGGCGGGTCGATCGGGGCCGGCGCTTCCACCTGGACGCCGGGGGGCTCGTACTTGATGCAACCCAGAGCGGCCCAACCGAGAACGAGCAGGACGACAGACCGAGCTTTCATGTGGTCACTTCTCCGGTGGGAAAGGCCAAGGCAGAGGCGCGCCAGCGGCGTCGGAGGCCGCGGTCACGAGGAGAGATCGAAGGGGAACCCGCCGCGGGTCAGGTGGCGGGGGCTGCCGCGGCCGGCGCCGGTTTGGCCGGCTTGGCCGCGAGCTGTTCCTTATAGAGGTCTTCCAACATCTGGGCCACGCGATTGAGTTCGACCTGGTGCTTCTCCACGTAGCCGGGGGGACCGCCCTTGTCCGCCACGGCGGCGGCGATGCGGTCCGACGTCACCATGTCGATCGCGTCCCACGGGCACCAGCGCTCGCAGAGCGAACAGCCGATGCAACGTTCGAGGTCGATATCCACGAAGTACTGCACCGTCGGCAGGTCCTCGCCGGGCACCTTGTAGATGCAGTCCACGGGACAAACTTCAATGCAAGCTTCGCAGCCCGTGCAGTTGTCGGCGTTGACAACCGCGAGCTCTTTTGGGAGTTTCTTGCGAGCCTTGCCGGCACCCTTGGCCATGGGAACCTCACGGGGAGGATTGCCTGCTTGTTCTTGGGTCCCGGTCCGAACCGCGACCCTGCAGTTATTGATAACCGCTATTGTTTCTGAGGCAAGAGGGCCTGGCCGGTTCCTGACGACCGGCCTTGCCCCCGCCGAAGCGGACCCGCTTGCGAGGCGACATGAAGCTGCGACATCCGAGCCACATTCGCCTGGCGAGCCTCTTAGGGGCCGGGCTCATCCGTGCCTGGATGGACACCCTGCGCCTCCGCGTCCACTATGACGATCCACGCATCGATCCCGACCATCCCCGCTGTCCTGGCCCGATGATCCACGCCTTCTGGCACGAGAACCTCCTCTTCCTGGCCTCCCTTCCCATCCGGGCGGAGCTGCGTGTCATGATCAGCCAGCATGCCGACGGCGAGCTGATCGCCCAGGTGGTGAAGCATCTGGGCATCAAGACCGTCCGGGGCTCGACCACCCGCGGCGGGGCGGCGGCCGTGCTGGAGATGCTCGAGCATGCCGACCGCAAGGTTCATCTGGCCGTCA
>CALLZJ010000114.1 GCA_937858435.1 uncultured bacterium | reverse complement strand
TCGTTAGAGAAGGGCGGCACGGACTACCTCGCGGAGCGTGGCAAGGCACACCGCGAAGCGGAAAAGCTCAAACCCGCCGAGGGGCCCCCGCTGCCGGTGAAGGGCAATGCCGTAGTGATTCGCCTCTACACCGAGAAGAAGAAGGCTAAGAAGGTGGTAGTGGCGGCGGCCGAGAAGATAATGGCGGAGCTAGAGCAACGGCTTTACGAGCCTAGCCAGACCGATGCTGCCAGCGACTTCGGTGACATTGAGGGGCATGACGTTGTGGAGCACGAAATCCGGATCTTCCTGACCACGCCGGACTGCCATCGCCTGGTCGAGCTTCTCCTGCCCTACCTCAAAAAGCTCCCCTGGGCTGGCCGCTACCAGGTCGTCAAACGTTTCGGCGAGTATGTCGATGAAGACGCCCGCGAAGAGTACGCGCGGCTGTAGGTGAAGCGATCGCTTACACCCCCTACCCTGGCAAGCGGCCCTGCCGGCGTAGCTCCTCGGCTATCTGCAGGGCATTGGTGGCCGCACCTTTGCGGAGATTGTCCGCCACCACCCAGAGCAAGAGTCCGTGCGGCACGGTGGGATCGCGCCGGATGCGCCCCACGAAGACCTCGTCGCGGCCAGCGCTGGACCGGGGCGTGGGGACCTGCCCCGTCTCATAGTCGTCCAGCAGAACCACTCCCGGAGCTTGCCGCAAGGCCTGCCGCGCTGTCTCCGCGTCCAGAGGTTCATGGAACTCGACGGCCACGGACTCGGCATGGCCGTATCGAACCGGTACCCGCACCGTGGTCGGAGCCACCTGGATCGACTCGTCGCCCATGATCTTCCGCGTTTCCCGGATCATCTTCCACTCTTCCTCGGAGAAGCCGTCCGGGCCGAGTTTCCAGTCATGGGTCAGGACATTACCCGCCAGCACGTCGGCATGGACGGCCGCGGCAGCGACGGGCTCGCCGCGTCCCAAGGCCGCCGCCTGCCGATCCAGTTCATCGAGCGCCTTGGCCCCCTTTCCGGAAGAGGCCTGATAGGTGGCCACCACGACCCGCTTGATCCGGGCGTGGGCATGAAGCGGCTGGAGGGCGACGACCATCTGGATCGTCGAGCAGTTCGGATTCGCCACGATTCCCTTGGGTATCCGAGTCAGCGCTTGGGGGTTCACTTCGGGCACCACGAGCGGCACCTCGGGGTCCATCCGCCAGGCCGAGGAGTTGTCGACGACGATCGCTCCGGCCCGGGCAGCGATGGGACTCCATTCCCGGCTGACGCTGGCCGGGGTCGAGGCGAGGACCAGGTGCACGCCGGCAAACGCCTCGGGGTGCAGTGGTTCAACGGGAAGCTGGCTGTCTCCATAAGCCACGGTCCGGCCAGCACTTCGGGCCGACGCGAGCAGCCGCAGCCGTCCTACGGGGAACTGCCGTTCATGCAGCAACTGGCAAAGCAGCTCACCCACCGCACCCGTGGCACCCACCACCGCGACCGAGATTCCACTCACCGCATCTACCTCTTGGACTCGTATGGCAACCGTTCACTCGCCTTCATCCTATGTCCGTCCCAAGAGATGAGACAGTTTTCTCTGGCGGGTTCGGAGCCAGGCCGCCACAATAGACTGGAGTGCTGGGGAAAACACCAGCCGCAGGTTCATCGCCCCTTTGCCGATCGGAGCATGGTCGAGTTTGCCATCCGCGCCG
>CALLZJ010000113.1 GCA_937858435.1 uncultured bacterium | reverse complement strand
CGACATCATGAGGCGGGAGCGCTGTCAGGTCGTACTGGTGCGGCCGGCCGTGGCTGGCAATATCGGCGCGACGGCCCGGGTCATGGCGAACTTCGGCCTGGAGCGGTTGGTGCTCGTCGCTCCGGAGGCACGGCCTGTGGACGCTCAGGCCCGCAGCTTGGCGACCCATGGCGAAGGCGTGCTCGAAGCGGCTCGCTGCGTCGACCGGCTAGAAGAGGCCATCGCCGAGTGCGGGCTGGTCATCGCCACCTCGGCGGCGGTCGGCGGGCTGTTCCGAGCCCAGACCGTGACCACGCCGCGCGAACTCATGCCGATGGTGGTTCGGGACTTGGACCAGACCCAAGTGGCCTTGGTCTTCGGTCCGGAGCGGACGGGCCTGCGGACCGATGAGGTCTCTCGCTGCCATCATCTGATCCACATTCCAGCGGCTCCCGAGTACCCGGTACTCAACCTGGCCCAGGCGGTGGCCATCTGCCTGTATGAACTGCACATGGCCGACCTGGAGCGCCAGTCCGATGGTGCCCCCGCGGCCGCCCTGCCCTTCGTCCCCAGTTCGCAGCCTGCCGCGCCATTCGCCTTGCAGGAGCGGGTTTATGACCGGTGGCGCGAGGCACTCGAAGCCATTCACTTCCTCTGGGATGAAAAGGCCGATGCTCAGATGCATGCCCTGCGGCACGTCCTGGGTCGGGCCCGGCCCAGCGAGATGGAAGCCCGGGTGCTGCTCGGAGTGGCCCGGCAGATCATGTGGTACGTTGAGCACAAGGGGCCGGGCGGCGGGAGCCTGGCGGAGCGGGGCTAACCGGGGCGGTCACTTCTTGGCCACGAGATCGTCGGCGCCCCAGTCCCAGTTTTCGAGCTGATCGTCGGCCTTGGTGACCAGGTCGTCAACGAGATGGCTCAAGGTTCCCTGGACCTCGCTCATGCTGGCGGGTCGGGCCTGGGGGTTGTGGGCCAGGCATTGTTCGATCAGCTTGGCGAGCGGTTCGGGGGTTTCGGGGGCCAGGTCCCGGACGGGCTTGAGGATCTGTTGCCAGGCCTTGGCGCTCTGCGACAAGCTGCCGCCTCCGGACATCATCGAAGGGGTGTTCTTCCCGGTGACCAGCTTGTACATGGTGGCCCCAAAGTTGAACAGATCGGTATGCTCGGTGACGCACTTGCGGGCCAGTTGCTCCGGGGCGATGTACTCGGGAGTCCCCTGGATGCGTCCCTTGGCTTCGCCGCGAACCCAGGCCAGACCATAGTCGAAGACCTTCACCTCGCCGGTCCGGCTCAGGAGGATGTTGTTGGGCTTAAGATCGCCATGATAGACGCCGCGCCGGTGCATGTGGACCATGCCGGCAGCCACGCCTTCGAAGACCTGCACTAGGCGGGGCAGACCGAGGGGGCGAAAGCGATCGAGGGTCTCACCGTTGACGTACTCGACCAGGAGCCGCGCCTCCTTGATGCCGCCGAAGAACCCCAGCGTGCGGACCTTCTCCAGGAGGAAGACCCTAATCAGATTGGCATGGTCGAGCTTCTGGCCAACGCGGTACTCCAGCTCGGCCTGTTCTAGAAACTTCTCGTCTTCCTTGGAGCCGATCGGCACGAGCTTAAGCGCGTACTGCCGGCTGTCCGACGCCCGCCGGATGTGGATGATCTTGCTGTGGGCCCCCTGCCCCAGGACGCCGAGCACCTGGTAGGGGCCAATTCGCTCGGACATGAGGGGAGCCCACGAAACCACGAACCACTCAGGTCATGCTAGCAAACGGCGGCCCTGGGGGCAGGCAGAATCCTTGGCAGCCGACGTGGCAAACCCGTGGCTGGCTTTCCTATAACAGTGAACAGAGTCGACGCCCTGATTCCTCATCCGCGCCAGTCCCCTCATGGTCAGCCAACTCGCCCTTGAAGACCTGACGCAGCGGTATGGCCGCGACCTGTTCGCCCGGCTCGAGGGCGACCAGCCCGTGGTCTTTTCGCCCCGCTGGCTCGACGACCGGCTGATGGAATGGAGCATGGACGACGAGACCGTGAAGATTCAACTCTTCCGGTTCATCGACGTGCTGCCCGCCATCATCCATTCGCCTCGCAACATAACTCAGCACCTGCGCGAGTACCTCGGCCTGGCCCGGGACCGGCTGCCGGCGCCCCTCCGCTGGGGGCTGAACGTCCTGCCGCGCGACGGCATGCTGGCGGCGCTGGTAGCCCGGGCGGCGCGCTTCAACTCGACCCGGCTGGCCCGCCGCTTCATCACGGGTAGCAACGTCGCCGAGGCCCTCGATGCCATCCGGCGCCTCCGCCGCGATACGATGGCCTTCACCATCGACCTGCTCGGCGAGGCCGTGCTCACGGAGGTGGAGGCCGCCCACTATCAACAGCAATACCTGGACCTGGTGGAGGGGCTGACTGCGGCGGCCGAGGGTTGGCCCGATCAGCCGCAGATCGACGCCGACCACCAAGGGCCGCTGCCCAAAGTCAACATCTCGGTCAAGCTCTCGGCCCTCTTCTCGCAGTGGGACCCGATCGATCCCGACGGCACGGCGGCGGCGGTCAAGGAGCGGCTGCGCCCCATCCTCCTGCTCATTCGCAATCGCGGGGCCTTTGTCAACATTGATATGGAGCAGTTCAGCTACAAGGACCTGACGCTCCGCATCTTCGAGGAAGTGTTCACCGAGCCGGCCTTCCAGGACTGGCCCGACGTGGGCATCGCCATCCAGGCCTATCTCAAGAGTTGCGGCGACGACCTGAGGCGTCTGCGGGACTGGGCCGAGCGCCGGGGAACGCCAATCTGGATTCGGCTGGTCAAGGGGGCCTACTGGGACTACGAGACGGCAATCTCGGCCCAGAACGGCTGGGAACCGCCCGTCTTCCTCGACAAATGGGCCAGCGACGTCAACTTCGAACAGCAGACCCGCTACCTCATCGAGAACCGGGCCTGGCTCCGCATGGCTTCGGGCAGCCACAACATCCGCAGTATCGCCCATGCCATGGCCGTGGCCGATGAGATGGGACTGCCGCCCAATGCCCTGGAGTTCCAGTTGCTCTACGGCATGGCGGACCCGATCAAGAAGGCTCTGGTCGACATGGGCCAGCGCGTGCGGGTCTATGCCCCCTATGGCCAGCTCCTGCCGGGCATGGCCTACCTCATTCGCCGGCTGCTGGAAAACACGGCCAATCAGTCCTTCCTCCGCGCCAGCTTCATCGAGCATCTTTCCGAGGAGCATCTGCTGATGAACCCCGCGACGCATGGCACGGCCGCCCACGGGTCCGCCGGTGGCAACGGTCAGGCAGGCCACGGCGCGGCGACGCCCGCCGCCCCGCCCCCCGAGCCGCCTTTTCGCAACGAGCCGATGGCCGACTTCAGCCAGGAGCCCATGCGGGCCAAGATGCGTGACGCCCTCGCCGCGGTTCGGAAGGAGTTTGGCAAGGAATACTCGCTGATCATCAACGGCAAGCGGCTGGCGTCGAGTGCCTGGATGAACTCGGTGAATCCGTCCCATTCGAAGCAGGTGCTGGGCAAGGCCGCTGCCGCGACGAAGGAACAAGCGGAAGCCGCGGTCAAGGCCGCCGCGGCTGCCTTCCCCGCCTGGCGCGACACGCCGGTTGCCGCTCGGGCCGCCGTGCTGCGGAAGGCGGCTGAGCTCATGCGGCGGCGCCGCTTCGAACTGTCAGCCTGGATGGTGTACGAGTGTGCCAAGCCCTGGCGTGAAGCCGACGCCGACACCTGCGAAGCGATCGACTTCTGCGATTACTACGCCCACGAGATGCTCCGGCTCGACCGGCAACAGCACCGCAACGTGCCCGGCGAGGAGAATGCCTACTTCTACGAACCGCGCGGCGTGGCCTCCGTCATCGCCCCCTGGAACTTCCCGCTGGCCATCCCCTGCGGCATGCTCGCCGCGGCGCTGGTCGCGGGCAATCCGGTCATCCTCAAGCCGGCCGAGCAGTCTCCCATTATCGCCAGCAAGCTTGTCGACTTGTTCCTGGAGGCAGGGGCGCCGCCAGGTACGGTTCACTATCTGCCCGGCATCGGCGAGGAGGTCGGCCCCACGCTCGTCGGCCACCAGGACGTCGCCGTCATCGTCTTCACCGGCTCCCGGCAAGTGGGCCTGATGATCAACGAGCAAGCCGGCCGCACGCCCCCGGACCAGCCCTTCGTCAAGAAGGTCATCACCGAGATGGGCGGGAAGAACGCGATCATCGTCGATGAGGACGCCGATCTGGACGAGGCCGTGCACGGCGTCGTCGTCTCCGCCTTCGGCTACCAGGGGCAGAAATGCTCGGCCTGTTCTCGGGCCATCGTCCTCGCCGCCAACTACGACACGTTCCTCAAGCGGCTGGTTGAGATGACCCGCAGCCTAAAGGTCGGCCCCGCCGACGACCCGAGCAACGCGGTCGGCCCCGTCATCGACGAGGAGGCCCGCCAGCGCATCCTGGGTTACATCGAAAAGGGCAAGAAGGAGAGCACGCTAGCCTACGGGGCTGACGTCGGCGCCCTGGAGTTCGAGGGCTTCTACGTTGGACCGCACGTCTTCGTCGACGTGCCTCCCACCGCGGCCATCGCCCAGGAGGAGATCTTTGGTCCGGTCCTGGCCGTGATCAAGGTCGCCAACCTTGACGAAGCCCTCGAACTGGCCAACGGCACGCCCTACGCCCTCACCGGTGGGCTCTATTCCCGCAGCCCGGACCACATCGCCCGGGTCCGGCGTGAGTTCCGCGTCGGCAACCTCTACATCAATCGCAAGATCACCGGCGCCCTCGTCGACCGGCAGCCGTTCGGCGGGTTCAAGCTCTCGGGGATCGGCTCCAAGGCGGGCGGTCCCGACTATCTGCTCCAGTTCCTCACGCCGCGGGTCATAACCGAGAATACCATGCGGCACGGCTTCGCCCCGACGGCTGGGCTGGAAGGTCAGCTCGGCGTCGGCGGCTTGTAGCGTTTGCCGGGGCAGACCTCAGCGCGACAGCCGCAGCACTTCCATCCACTGGTGCGGGTGATCGAGCCGCACAGGCCCGAGGGTGTTGGGTTGGGCTCCGAGCAGGGCCAGCCCCAGGGCAAACGGCCGCTTCCCACGTATCACCTTGCCTGCTAGCAGAATCCAGGGGGAAAGGGGCTCATCGGGATCGGGTAGGACCAGACTCCGCCGAACCGCGGCCACGAAGCCCTCATAGCTGAACTGCGTGGCCCAGGCCTGGAGCAGCGGCGCGTCGACGACGGCCTGATTACCCAGCCCGGGCATCGCCGCCTCCAGGAGCGGCAGGATGTCGGCCCGCACCACGACTCCGGAGTCCAGGCCCAGCGGCGCCGCCACCACAACCCGCAAGCGCACATCCACGCCATGACAACTCAGGCGCGGGCCATCGGCGAACTGGGCCGGCGGCGGCGGCAGCTTCGCCAAGTGAACCTCAGTCTCGGGCCGCTGGGACCGACCTGGCCGACGCCAACGCCGCAGCAGCGAGAGCAACATGAGCAGCACAACGCCACCGGCCGCCACGCCGGCCGCAATGAGCGGATGCGCGGTAACAAATTCGACCCCTTGCTTCAGTGTCTCCTGCACCATCTCCATCGTTATCCCCCGCGCCCGCCAGCCCCTGGCATCATGACATCTAGGGTAGCAGCCAGTCCTGGATCAAGGGCGAAACGCCGCGCCTCTTGGCTTCAAACAGCAGTTCGTCCAGCCCGGCCTTGCCTTCTTGCTCCTGACGCTGGGCGACGATCCAACCCGAATCCGGGTGCAACCAGCGCAGCACGTCGAAGAGATGGTTGTTCAGCCAGTAGCACTGCAAACCGCCCTCGGCATGTTGGACCAGCCGTTCGTACCCCCCGGCCCAAAAGAGGCTGACGTCGCTCGGAAACTCGGCATACCACTGCGGCTTGGTGCCTGCCGCCTGCCGGGCCGCCCGCAGCAGCCGCAGGTCGTCGATGGCCGAGCGTCCTAGTCCCTGAGCGAAGCCGATGCCGAAGTCGTCGAGATAGGCGAGCCCGTCCGTGTTATCGAAGCGTGGCTGCAGATTGCGAACGGCCTCCGGGCTGAACCGCAACGGCTCGTGAAACGCGATGCGGCCGTCGGCCCCACGCCGGTAGTCGTACCCCGGACGAATGAGATGGCCACAACGCCGATCCACCGAGTTCAGCCCCGCTCGAATCGCGGCGACGTTTCGAGCCACCGGCTCAGGCAGGTCCCAGGAGTCATACGGATACCAGGGCTCATCCGCATCCGGCCAGCAGGCCCAACCCCAGGCGATGAGCCCCTGGGCATCATGGACCTTGCAGCCACGGACGAGCCGATCCAGCCAATAGCGCATGCCGGGGATCGTGGTCAGATCGGCATCGGGGTGGGGCCGCGTCCCTTCCGTCACCCAGCCAAACGGATTGTCGGGGGTGATCCGCTCGGGCGCCGGCCGCAGCCCCTGGATCACTGGTCGATGATCGGCGACGTACTGCTGCTTGGGGCCGAACTGCGCGAAGAGATCCGCACGATAGGGCTGGAGCAGATGCTGCCAGTCGCCCCGAGCCGAGAGGCGGAAGCAGAGCGTGTAGGTGGCGGTTCGGCCAGGCGGAATGTCGTCGCAGATGAAGAGCCCCAGGCAGTGGTCGGGCCCTTGCCGCCGCCACCGCCAGAGACGCCGCACCAGCCCGACCTGACGCGTGCTGGCGGCGAAGCCAGCTTGATCGGTGGCCCACCAGGTGGCGGCGATGCGGTGCCACCAGGAAGGCCAAAGCTCGGCGGGCCCCTGGCTGGCCAGAGTTTGGTCGGGAGGCTCGGGACGATACTGAGCTTGAATCGCTCCGGGACAGGTGACGGCCCAGTCGCCGATGCGGAAAGCCCGGAGGGTCTGGCCGCCGGTGTTGCGCAAGCGAACAGTCAAAGCCGCATCTTCCCCGGTCAGTCGCAGCGACAGTCGGACCTCGGCCCGCTCGTAGAGCTGCCTGGCCTCACCGACTGCCAAAAGCTCCGACCGCTGGAGCGCTCCCGGCCCCAGGAGCATGGGCCAGGGCCCGTCCCCCAGCGTGGTGGCGCCCCGGAGCCGCACGCGGCCGCCGGCTCCGGTGAGTTCGCAGCGGTCCGCCGACCAGACGGCCGACACGGTGGATTCGGCGCGGCCTGCCGCGGCATCGGCACTCCACGAGCCGGCCAGGAGGGCCAGCCCAAGGAGCACGCTCAGCAACCGTGGCCAGCCTGGCGACTTCATCGTGCGTCTCGGGCCGTGGTCAAGACGGGCTGGCGCCGGGCGGACACGGCGGGCAAATCGATGCGAAAAGTGCTGCCTACGCCGATCGCGCTCCGGGCCGTGACGCGCCCCGAGAGGGCCTGGGCTAGATTCTTGACGATGGCGAGCCCGAGCCCGGTTCCGCCCAGCTCGCGGCTGCGGGCCTTGTCCACCCGATAGAACCGCTCGAAGACTCGGGGCAGGTCCTTTTCGGGGATGCCGGGCCCGGTGTCGGCAACCTCGACCACCGCCTCTTCCCCTTCCTGCCGCCACCGCAGAGGGATCCGCCCA
>CALLZJ010000112.1 GCA_937858435.1 uncultured bacterium | reverse complement strand
CCCGAGGCCAACTACCCCAACGGCGTCGAGTTCAAGTTCGTACTCGAACGCACCTACTGGATGACCGGCGGCAACCTGTTCCTCCACCCCCAGACCGGCGGCGACTACACGTTCGACGCCAGCACCGTCCGGTTCCCGCCCGTCACCGAGGCCGTCGTCGAGAACTCGCACTTCCAGCAGATGTTCTTCAAGCCGACCCTCGACGAAGGGCACGTGTTCGACGTGATCGTGATCGGCTCGGGGATCGGCGGCGGGATCGTCGCCGACCAGTTGTCCGACCTCGGGGCCGGTGTCCTCGTCCTCGAAGCCGGGAGCCTGCTCTTCCCGACCCACATCGCCAACCTGCCCCGGCAGCACAAGGTCGGCCAGTTCGACAAGCACCTGTGGGGGCTGTACGACGAGTACAAGGTGGTGAACTACGCCAATGCCCCCGGCTCGGAGTTCGGCGGCGGGCAGGGGTTCAACCTCGGCGGTCGGTCGGTGTTTTGGGGCGGACTGATCCCCCGGATGACGTGGTGGGAACTCGAAACATGGCCGCAGAACATCAAGTGGTATCTGGAAAATAGCGGCTACCAGCGGGCCGAAGACCTCATGTACTGGCCGCTCCCACCGGGGGCGTACCACCAGAACGTCAAGGCGTTCCTCGCCGCCCAGTTCCCGGCCTACGACCACTTCGACGCTCCGGTAGCGGTACGACACTCGAACGCCTCGTTCGGGACGATCTCCAGCGGGCTGTTCTCGACCGCCGACCTGTTGACCGAATCAAGGCTGACCGACGACCCGGCGGGGAACCAGAAGCTCGCCGTCAATCTCAACCACGCCGTCACCAAGATCGTGAGGAACGGGTCGCAGATCACCCAGGTCGTCGCCCACGACCTGCTGGTGGACAAGGTGCGGACGTTCAAGGCCAAGTACGTCGTGCTGGCGGCGGGGTGCGTCGAGAGTTGCAAGCTCGCCAAGCTGAGCGGGCTTGCCGACCCGAACGCCCTCGTCGGCAAGGGGATCACCGACCACCCGATCTTCTTCACCCACTTTTCGGTCCCGGTCGGCAGGCCGCACCACAGCGGCGTGGCGTCGAGCAAGGTGCTGTCCCGGCACAAGCAGGCGACGGCGGCGGCCCACCCGTACAACGTGGTCCTCGAACTCGGGGCGGACTTCAACCAAGGGCGCTTCCTCGACCCCGAGCTACTGGCCCGGCACCGGCAGTTGAAGGGCAACGCCATGCTGTGCGAGGTGGTGTTCCTGTTTCACGCCCCGCTCGTCGCCCAGAACCGGCTCGACCACAACGGCCCAGCCTACGCCAAGCCGGTCATCGCCATGCAACACAGCCCGAGCGCCGATGCCCACTGGGCCGAGGTCAATGCGTTCAAGGACGCCCTCATCGCCCAACTCGGGGGCGAGGCCATCGTCGGGCAAGACCTGAGCCTCAAGCGGGCTGGGCTTGGCGGGGTCGCCCACGAGGTCGGCAGCCTACGGGCGGGGACCGGGCAGACGGGGGGGGTGGACGAGAACTTGAAGTGGAACGGGCACGACAACCTGTTCGTGTGCGACCTGTCGGTGTTCCCGACCTCGCCCGCCGCCAATCCGACCCTGACACTGGCAGCGTTGGCCTTGCGGCTTGCAGACCACATCAAGGGGCTGCTGTGACGACGGCCCGCCCAGCGACCCCGAGCGGCGTGCTCGGAATGGAGGACGAACCATGAACGCTAAAGTTGTACTGCTCCTCGGCCTGGCCTTGCTCCTCCCCAGTTTCGCTCGTGCCCAAACGTCCTTGCCGTGGGTCGAGGTGGCGAAGGACAAGACGGGGTTCGTGCTGCGACCGTCCGAGAAGCCGTTCGTCCTGTGGGGCTTCAACTACGACCACGACGAGAAGGGTCGGTTGATCGAGGACTACTGGGAGGGTGAGTGGCCCAAGGTCGAAGCCGACTTCGCCCAGATGAAGAAACTCGGGGCCAACGTCGTCCGGGTCCACCTGCAACTCGGCAAGTTCATGGACGCCCCGGACAAACCCAACTCGAAAGCGCTCGACCGGCTGGCGAAACTGGTGCAACTGGCCGAGACGACCGGCGTGTACCTGAACCTCACGGGTCTCGGCTGCTACCACAAAGCAGACGTTCCGGCGTGGTACGACAAGCTCGCCGAGAAGGACCGCTGGGACGCACAGGCTCGGTTCTGGGAGGCGGTGGCCGGGAAGTGTGCCGACAGCCCGGCGATCTTCTGCTACGACCTGATGAACGAGCCGGTGGTGCCCGGTGGACGCCGCAAGGACGGCGACTGGCTCGGCCCGCCGTTCGGCGGGAAGCACTTCGTCCAGTTCATTACGCTCGACCAGAACGACCGGCCACGCCCCGACATCGCCCGACAGTGGGTCGATCACCTCGTCGCCGCCATCCGCAAGGTAGACAAGCGGCACCTCGTCACCGTGGGCCTTGTGGACTGGAGCCTCGACCGCAAGGGGCTGACCTCGGGGTTCGTCCCCGAGAAGGTCACGGAGAAGCTCGACTTCGTGTCCGTCCACCTTTACCCCGAGACGGGCAAGCTCGACGAGGCGACCCAAACGCTCAAAGGTTTTGCAGTCGGCAAGCCGGTAGTCGTCGAGGAGATGTTCCCGCTCAAGTGCTCGCCCAAGCAACTCGACGAGTTCATCGAGAAGTCTGGGAAGGACGCCGCCGGGTGGGTTTGCTTCTATTGGGGTAAGCCTCCCGAGGAGCTTCGCCGCTCGAAAAACATCGGTGACGCCATCTTGCTGCAATGGCTCGAACTGTTCGAGAAGCGTGCCAAGGCGGGCGTAAAGTAATCGCCGTGATGCTTCGGTGCGAGGATTCAGGTCATCCAGCCGTCGCTCGTGAGGAATGGTGAGGCCAGATGTTACTCGAACCACAAGAAGTCGAACTGTTCTTCCGGTTGCACCGGGCGCTCATGTTCTTCGTGAACCAGCGACTCAAGGTGATTCCCAACGAGGTCGCCTCGCCAGAGGAATTCGCCGCCCTTTCGCCAGAAGTCCGGCTGAAAGTCCGTGACGCCTTGAGCACCAACCTCGATCTGATCGAGTCCTTTGTCGGCGAAAACCCGGCGGACCTGTCGGACGACGAACTCGCCATGGTTCGGGCTTGGCGTCATCTGGTGACGGGCCGGTTTTACGTCTTCCGGGAATTGAAAAAGCATACGGTCTTTCTCACGATGACCGACCCGGCCATCGCTTACGGGGTGCTGGCGCTCTCGCAACCGTTCGAGGAGTTGATCGGCCCCTACCTGCCGGTCCTGACGCAAACGGTGCTACTGCCCTTCAAGGGCGTGATCGTCTACGACGGCCTGATGAGCAGTTACAACATTTCGTTCGGCCCCGGCATCCGGCGCTCGTTGAACGAGAGTTTCAAGAACGCCAAGACCCAGCACGGGATCGTCACCTCACTGCCGATGTCCGACAAGCAGGTGCCTGCGAAATCGCCGAAGCCCAAGGCAATTCCGAAGCCGCCGTCGAGTGAGGAGAAGGATGAGTGTCTGGCTGTGATCGTCGGGTTGATCGACCAGTTCTGCCGAGAGCATCTGAACGAAGAGTACGCCGTGCTTTGCCGCAGGCTGGCCGAAAAGTTGGCCCGCAAACGCCCGTCGCCGCTTGTGAGCGGTAAGCCGAATACGTGGGCCTGTGGCATCGTGCGCACGATTGGCTGGGTGAACTACTTGGACGACCGAAGCCAAAAGCCCCACATGAAACTGACGGCCATCGACAAGGCATTCGGCGTTGGCGAGAGCACGGGACAGGGCAAATCCATGTTGATCCGCAAGATGTTCAAGATCAGAACGATGGACCCGGCATGGTCGCTTCCCAGTAGGCTCGACAAGAATCCGATGGCATGGATGATTCAGGTGAACGGATTCCTCGTCGATGCTCGGTTCCTGAAACGGGAGATTCAGGAGGAGGCACTGCGAAAGGGATTGATCCCCTACATTCCTGAACGACCCCAAGCCGTGGGACACGATGACGAAACGGAGTAGCAAGATGGCAAAGTCACAAACACAATCCTCCTTCGCTGGCCGTTGGCGGATCACGTCGATGGAGCAGTGGGATCAGGAGTTCATCGACGAGGAAGAAGAAGGCTACTTCGAGTTTGAAGGAAGGGGCGGCCAGTTCCACTTCGGCTACGTCCACGGCAACATGAACTGCCGACCCACGACCCGTGATGGCGAACCCGCCGTCGAATGGACATGGGACGGCAACGACGAGATGGACACAGCACAAGGCATGGGCTGGGCAGTCATCAAAGGCGACGAACTGCACGGGAAGATCTACTTCCACCAAGGCGATGACTCCGAGTTCGTGGCGAAGCGAGTCGCCGTAAAGAAGTCCGGCAAGAAGCCGAATTGAGGAGCACATGGCGAAAGACCAGTCCCAACTCAAGCTCGGCAAGAGTGCGGCCTTCGTCAAAACGAAGCTCAAGCAGTTGAAGCAGGAGGACGACGCTTGGGAGGCCGACTTCCGGGCGCTTCCCAAACCGCACGGGCAGACCGAGACGCACTATCTGGGTCTGGTCGTGGCGTTACCGGAGGGCAACCCGCTGGTGTGTATGCCCGTGGAGTACACGCCGACCGTCAACGATCTGGCCGACCTGCTGGCGGACGCCATGCGCAGGCCGATGACGGCTGATTCTCACCGGCCAAAGCGGATTGCGTTCCGGGGCAACCCCCGGTGGGACGAGTTGTTTCCTCACTTGAGACAACTCGGCATCGAGGTCACGGTCCAGAACGAGTTGCCCCACATCGAGCCGGTGTACGAAGACTTCCTGCGACAGATGCGGAGGGCGAGGTCCAACCCATTGATCTTGCGGACGCCATCCCCGATTGATGTTGAGAAATCGTTCCCAGCAATCGCCAAGTGGGTCGGTGGGTACGGCCACATCGAGATCGGCGACCAAGAGGGCTTCGGATTCATCGTCCGGGCCATCGACTACGGTGGGGTCGTGTTCGAGAGCGACAAACCCGATACGCTGGCCGAGGCGATGGCGGCGCTGGAGAAGGGGTTGGCCGAGTATTTCGAGCGGGAGGGGATCGAATGACTAGGGCGTACCCCGCCCGGTACAGGGATCGCTTCGGCGAGGAGCGGACGACGATCTTGGACGACGGCGGGTCGCTGACGACGGTAATCCGTGGGGTCAGATTCCGAGGGACCGACTTCGACGGCTTCGGGCCGGTAGGCGTGTCCGACCCGACGCAGGTGGCGTCGTTCACCTTCCTGCACGGGAGCCTCTGTTTCTGCACGATTGAAGCCGACATCCCCCTGCCGGTCGTGACGCCGAGCGAATCGGTGGACAGCCTGCTGACAGTCGAGCTTGAACTCGGCGAGCCGCAGCCCACCGGCCAGATGGACCGGGAACGGCTCAGGCTGCGGCTGGCCGTCAACGGGCAGACCTACCTCTCAGACGGGAAGTCGGGCTGGTTCGAGGACGAGATGCTGAACGTGCAGCGGAAACTCCCTCCCGGCACGTTCATGAAGGCGTGCATCAACTGCGCCTTCTCCGACTACAGCCCCTACGGTCACGGGCTGTTCGGCAACATGATATGCTTTCGGGCGAACAAAGCGGGCTATCGGGCGCTCCCTTCGGGGCAAGAGTTCGAGAAGGACGCCTACTTCGCCGTGATGGACACGGTGTCCGAGATGGTGCAAGAAACCCACCTCTGCCCGGAGTTCGAGCGGCGGAAGGCGGGGACCGGGTATCGTGGTTGAACCTTCAAGCGCTCGACCCCCGGTGGCATGGTCCGACAAGCGACGGCCTGCTGTTCGGCTGGCCGAAGCAAGATGTGCCGGTGGAAGGTCGTGCGACGGAGGTTCGGAATGAGGCCACAGCCGTTGATCTGCGTCCGGGATGTCGAGGCCAGCAGCCGGTGGTATCAGCGGTTGCTCGGCTGCGAAAGCGACCACGGCGGGCCGAACTACGAGCGGCTCGTGTTCGGAGGCCGATTAGTCCTCCAACTCCACCGCTGGGAAGTGGAAGATCACCACGGACGGATCGGAGACCCGAACGACGTGCCGCCGGGGAACGGGCTGCTCCTCTGGTTCGAGGTGGACGACTTCGACGCCGCCACCGCACGGGTCGAGGCGTTGAGAGCCGAGATCATCCTACCTCGGCACCGCAACCCACCGGACGGGGACGGCGGCCCGAATCATTGGGAGATCTGGCTCCGTGATCTCGACGGCTACAAAGTCGTGCTGGCGAGTCCTGACGGCACGGCGGACGGAACGTGGCGACCCCGGCCTGCGGAGGGCGAATGAGTGAGGGCAAAGAGCCCGTCTACGTCAGCGAGCAGATCCGGGAGGTCGAACGCCTACACTGTGACCTGCTCACAGACAAGAACACCCGCCCGGTGCAATGACCGGGCGGGTGAGCCAAGCACTTTTGGTTCTCAGCCAGTGACGATGCCGTGCGAGAGGGCACGTCCCTATTTACCTCCGCTGGCTGGACCGGAGGGATCTCCTTTGACCGGGTGCAATGATAACGCATTTCGTAGAACAGCGCAAGCCGTTTTTCTACATGTGGCTGTGTTCGTTTACATCTCGCCATTCCAATCGAGGATGGACACCAAGTCGAGCGAACTCCTCCTTCATCACTGACACGACTAGATCGCAGTCCACCCTCCGTGCAACCAGTGCGTCGTGGATCGTCGTGATGAACATGTCGCCTCGCATCCGCCGTAGCCGCTCACAGACCGTATCGAGGACAAACTTCCGCTCGGCTTCCTGCATGTGCCGAGCCAGCCGCTTGTGATCCTTCTCCTTCACCTGTCGCACAAAAGCCGCCATCGCCGGGAACTCCCTGTCGAAGAGAGCCTTGGCCGTGGACCTGTACCCGTTCTTGGCGTACAGGAACGTGACCATCTCCAGCTTTGCCGACTCCCGCAGGACTCCAAGCCGTCGAGCGAGGTGGTCATAGATCTCCCCGGCCTCGCACAACCGCAAGTAGCTACGGTCTTCGACGCCCTTCCGTTTGGCGGCAAGTCCGAGGAACAACGGCTGACTGTTCTTGATGTCGGTCTCGCCGAGCGTGTCCCGTTCGCCATCCACTCGGAGCAGCGACCGCAACGGCTTGTACATGTTGCTGACGTTGGTGTGGACCCGGCCCGAGAAGTCGTCCTGAGTCAGCCGCAACTCCCCGTCGAGGATGGTGCGGAGGTGGGCCTCGTAGTAGTGCCTGTGGGGATGCGTCCAGAATCGCTCCTCAAATTCACTCATGTCCACGGACAGCCGGTCCAATTGTTTCCGAAGGTGGATCAGCAGTGGGCGAGATTTGTGCTTCCGCTCGATGGTCCGCTGGCGCTTCGCCAGAAGTTTGTGCTCGAAAGTTCTGAGTCGGTGCGTCTGCTCTCGGTAAGGGAGGGCTGTCCAGTACCCGTAGGATCGATCACCCGGAGTGTAGCCAGCGGTCCTTTCAACGAACCGTGCATCACACCACCGCCAGACCTCGGGCCATTGGGGGATGTTGTCCTTGAGGAAGTCGTACATCAGGTTGATCGGCTTTTCCCACGGCTCCCTCTGCTCAAGGTGCTTCCAGTACAGTAGCCCCAAGAACCAGAAGATTTGTTCCTTGACGGGGCAGTTGTCTGGGAGAGTGAGACCTTCCGGGACGTAGGCCCGGACGCTATTAACCGAGGGCGTGCGGCTGCCGTGGTCTGTTGTCGAATACCCCTTGATTTGTGGTGTTTCCGACGCTTTTTGCGTCATTAAGGAACCCTTTCCTCTGGGTTCCTCTTCTTTCTCCTCTTTGTTTGAGATTGGTTCCGTTTCGGTGCTGGTGTCTTTGGGAATAGCCTGATCTTTGCGGAAAACAGGATACCAGTCGTCGGTGCAGATGATGTAGGCACCATCTTCCCCGAGAACCGGATCAACCCAAGCACCGACATCTTTTCTGACTTTACCCGACTTCTTCACAACAATGCCAGCGGGAACAGTATTATCGGGGACGATACGCCCACTACGACGCCACGACGAACGGGACAACAGACCAGCGGACCTCGCTTGGTAATAGTCCGTGAACGCATCGACCTGATGCCCTCCCCACAACGTCGCACGCATGTTATTCACCTGCCGTTCCTTGCTGCCTCTCGGTCAATTTGTTGATAAGCCCACGTTGATAGGCGAAGTCCAGTAGTTTCATCACGACGACGGCGTTTCGGCGACAACCGGCCCGTACCGCCAACGTGCCATCAGCGTTCAGCACTTCCTTTGAGCAGGACGCACTGATGCGAAACGGCCCGGTGAGCGTGGGCGGCTCGACCAATTCTTCTGGCAAATCGCTGAGAAGTCTATGGTTCGCCTGCCGAAGTCTCTCGACTGTTTTCTCGGCGTTCCAGACCCAATGATAGCCGACCTGCCCGCTTGGGGCCGTTTCGCAGTAGCCGCCTCGATGGGCTTCGTTGGTCGGCTTCTTGCTCTTCTCATCTCGCAACCCCAGTTCGACGAGCCATTTGCCGATCTTGTGGCTGGATTCGCCAAACAGTGAACCGATTTGCGTCTGCGTCAGGTAGTTGTACTTGATTTTCACTTTCCTCCTTCCGGCGTGCCGTCGTCGCCCAAGACGGCAGTTTCGACCCCAAAGTGGTGAGCGATCCGCTGCACGTCCTCGACCGTGAACACCCGCTTGTTGGCGATACGTCGTGCCGCATCGGGCAGAGCCCCAGTAGAAATCGCATAGGCGATCCGATACCCCTGCACGTCCAACAGGCGGGCCACGTCGCTCAACGCATAGAATTTGTCCATGTGGACCTCCTTTCGGGTATCTATGCAGCAGCCTGTGTTTTTCCGTGACCACGAAGAAGAAGGTGAAGCCGATCACGGAATCCGTTCAACAGGAGTGCGGGTCTGATCGGGGCACTGGGTCCGGTCCAGCGCCCCTATAGCGCATCCGAATTCCGCTCATGAATTCAAGGGGTTTTCTGCGACTCCACTTCCGGCCACATGACGGCCCTCCGGCTGATGACTTGGCGGTTGAAAGAGGCGGGTTTCGTCGAAGACGAGGTGCGGAAGATCCTCGACATTGTGTGACCCTACTTGAAAGCCAGATAGGACCGTCGATTCGGTTGCTGCGACTTCGACATATCGCAATCGAACTACCCAGCCTGCTCCTCGTCGAGCTTCGCTTTGACACGATACACAGTGGTCGTCGATACACCGCACGCCCGAGCGATCTCAGTGGCTCCCTTTCCTTCGACGAGCAGGGCACGCACCTTGTCCAAGGTTACAATCGGCAGGTAGGTTTTGCCTTCTGAGGTCGGGCAGTGTGGTGCAGCTTGGAAAATGGGTTGGTAGTCAGCGTATAACTTGGTTCGCAAGGCGTCATGCAAGTGCCCGAACGGCTTCTTAGCGTAACAGTCGAGCAGAGAATCGTTCCTGTTCGGCGATCCGTGCGCCAACATGATCGATGCTAGTTCGCTTTCCTTGTACTTGGTACGCAACAGATCGGGGGCAGTGTCCCGAAGTGTGCCGAACGGTAAACAGCGGAAGTCGGGAAACGATTTCTGAGTTCGTTCAAGTAACCGGTTCCACGAGTTCTCGAACTCAGACTGAGGGTTTTGGGAATCTTCGTTGTACATTGGCTGCGCCGTTTCCCGAACGAACAGCAGTTGTGAACCGATTTGTTCGGCACGAGCGAATCCCCATTCGACCAACTCAACAGTTTCGGGCCATAGCAACCATTCACCGTAAACTCCGGTTTTTGGTCGTAGTGTTGCAAGAAATGTGTCTTGATCCGTTGATGAGAAGTGAAGCACATCCATATATGGGTGCGCTTTTCTAAAAGTGAAATTGTCTAGTTGTAACCTCCCGAGTTCTGCCGCACCCATCGCACAGTTCAATCCAAGGTAAAGAGCGAGTCGTTCAAGCGGGTTGGCGTGCCGATTCAGGACGGCGAGTTCCTCGGGAGTGTACGTCTCTTTGGTGATAGCGGTTAGCTGGCGTTCCGAGTTGAACTCAGCAACCTTTCGGTCGATGGTTCTCAACGCCCTCGGTGCGGACCAGCCAAACTTTTCGGTCGCATCGAGCCAGTCGAAGAAGGTGAACAACTCGGTGATGTGGTGGCGGGAGTTGTCCTTGCTGGATCGGGTTTTCCGAAGGGTCATTGGACGGTTACGCCAGAACCCCACCAGTTCGGAACACTTGTCATGGTTTAGGGCGTAAAGAGGGAAGTCGGCGTGATCCCGCTTGAACCGTTTAGCCCGTATGATCCTTAGCCGTTGGTACGGTTTCAGGACACCGGATTCGAGTTTAGAGCCGTCCCGCTGGATCATCTCGATGTATGCGTCGAGGGCTTCATGGAACGTCCCGACGATGAGCTTGTCTGGAAACTCCTTTTGGCCCACCAGTGCCCCAAGTTCCTTCAACTCTGCTTCGAGTTGCCGCATCCGATCAGTCAGCAAGTCCTTGTTCAGATTGACCGACTCGGTGTAGAGCTTTGTGTCGCTCGGGATGATTTGGAGCGACGGGAACCGCTGCTGATCGACCTCGATCATCTGGGCATATTCCCGCATTGGGTTCTCGTAGCCGTCACCTTCTGGCAGAGGTGGGTACTCGATGACCTTCTTGCCCTTCGCAAGCTCTTGGGCGTAACTCAAGGCGAGCGGCGACCAGCAGTCCTCGCCGTTCACCTTGCAGTTTTCGTCGTAAAGCTCTTCGATCTTGGACCGCCGCCGTTCAGCTTCCTTGAGGTCGGTGCCAAGAAAGAACCGGGGTTGCCTCCGTCCTTTCCCATCGTCCCAGTACCACCCAATCCGTGGCCGGTATCGCCCCTGCTCATCAGGTCGCATTTTTCGTGTTCGTGTCGCCATTTGATGCCCTCCGTGGGATTGCCGAGAGGACGGAACTTGTCCGCCCTACGAGAATCTTTAAGAGGTCGTCAAGGCTTATCGGCCACTTTCGGGGGCCTTATCGGCCACCTTATCGGCCACTTCGACCGCTCGGAAGGCCCATGAAACCACGGCGAATCGACGTAAACCCAACGAAAACGGCCACTTGCGATGATCTCGCAAGTGGCCGATAGTGGAGGCGGCGGGAATCGAACCCGCGTCCCAAGGTGCGTTGGCAATGGCGTCTACGTGTGTAGCCTGCTGTTCTTGTTGGGCCGACCCAACGCGTTCGTGCCGGCGGACCCAGCGGGCGGGACCGGTCGCCACTAGCCAAGCGTGAGTTTTAGCCAGGATCGCCCTTGGCACGGCCTTGCGGCCTCGGACCCCAGCGAGCCTGAATTGGCGTCCGCACTAGCACTCTCTCAGGCAAAGAGCACTAGCACGGCGCGGCACTCGTTAGGCCGCGAGAGAGAACTGCGTCTCAGCAGTTGTTGTTGCGGTCAGCTTTTTACGTGGCCAACTGACCAACCACGACACGCTACCCCTGCCGCGGACATCCCGGTCGAAACCTGTGCGCCCCCAGCAAGACTTCCTACTCCATTATACGTTCCTTCTCCATCGGCTGTTCACCCTGGGACACTTGGAACCAACTGAACGTTCGCTCCAGCGATCCAATCGGCGAGTTTCAAGCCTTCCCTGCCCTTGCTCAGAGAGCTGAGGGAATCAACATTTTGGGGCGCCGAAACGGTGAATGCCCTGAAATTGGACGAAAATCGCAATCCGGAGGATCAGCAAGGGCAAAGGACCAATGCTAATCTCGGACGGCCCTTAGGAACACATCCTCCAACGTGCTCCGCTGGGGCCGAAGCAGGCGAATCTGCAGCCCGTTCTCGTGGGCCAGACTCCAAAGCAGGTTGGCGGGCTGGGTTTCGGGCATGGTCACGAGAAGTTCCTCACCCTGGGGCGTGGCTGCGATGCCACGCTGGGCGAGCAGGGCCGAGAACCGCTCGTGATCGTCCTTCAATCGGACGAGGTAGCGCCCGGCCGCGCCCTGCTTGAGATCGTCGAGCTTTCCCTGAGTGAGCAGTCGGCCACGCCCCAGCACCATGACGTGATCGCAGACGGCTTCAACGTCGGGCAGCAGATGGCTGGAGAAGAGCAGACTCATGCCCTTGTTGCGGGCCAGGTCTTGGGCGAGCTTGAGAATCTCTTCCCGGCCAGCGGGGTCCATGCCATTGGTGGGCTCGTCAAGGATGAGCAGGCGTGGGTCATGGACGATGGCGGCCGCCAGCTTGAGCCGTTGCTTCATACCCGTGGAATAGGACTCGACGGGACGATACCGGGCCTCGCCGAGCCCGACGTAGTCGAGCACTTCGTGGGCCCCCTGGAGAGCGTCGCTGCCCCCCATGCCGCAAAGTCGTCCGGCAAAAGCCACAACCCCGCCCCCGCCGACGCCGGGGAAGAGGCACTCATCCTCCGGGACGAAGCCAACCACCTGGCGGATGTCGAGCCGTTGGCGGCGAATGTCCATGCCCAGGACTTTGCCGCCGCCCGCGTTGATGCGGATCAGCCCGAGCAGGGTGCGGATCATGGTGGTCTTGCCGGCCCCATTGGGGCCCAAGAGCCCAATCGCCCCTTCAGGCATGGCCACGGTCAGGTCCTGGAGCGCGATGACCGGGCCATAGCTTTTGGTGATGTTTGCGAGGTCGAAGAGCATGATGGAATCCAGAGACGGGGAGCAAGATCACCCTACCGGCCTCAAGAGGGGTTGCCAAGGGCCTATTCGCCGCGGCGGGCCTGCCGTTGCCGGTTCCAGAGTGAAAAACCCGAGACTGGCCTGGGGCCAGACCTTTCGCTAGATTGTCCGTCTAGAGGCGTCCGCGTCTCTGGTCATGAGAGTCGGTGGGAGTCGGTTGATCCGGCGCGGCCTGGCGTTGTGCGTCGCGGCCTCGCATTTTTCCTGAAAGCTGTCGCTGGAGGATCGGTCACGTGCTGATGCGCATTGGCTTGGCGTTGTCGCTGGTTTGGGGTGCCTGCACCCTCCCGGCTCAGGCTCAGGAAGTCGAGTTGGCGTGGAAGTTCGCCCAGGGCGACCCCACCTTCTACCAGAAGCTCAAGACCTCGACTACGCAGACGATGAAGGTCATGGGGCAGACCATTATTCAGAATCTCGATCAGGAGTTCATCTTCTCCTGGACGGTCAAGTCGGTGGATGCCGACAAGGTCGTCCTCGAACAGAAGATCGAAGCGGCGGCGATGAAGATCAACCTGGCGGGCAACGAAGTCAGGTTCGATACGCAGGCCAAGGAAGCCGCCGACAACCCGCTCTCCAGCTACTTCCGGCCGCTCATTGGCTCGGTCTTCACGATCACGCTCGACGCCAACAAGATGACGGTCCTGAGCGTCGGCGGCCGTGAGGACTTCATCAAGAAGATGAAGGAAGCCAACCCACAGATGGAACCGCTGCTCCGCGTCATCCTGACCGATGAGCAGTTGCGGCAGATGTGCGAGCCTGCCTTCACGAGCGTCCCGGACCGTGGCACCAAGGTCAATGTCAACGACACCTGGAGCCGCACCTCGACCCTGTCCATGGGCCCCATTGGCACCTTCGACACCAAGTACGATTACAAGTACCTGGGAACGGAGAAGCGGACGATCGACGGCAAGGAAGTGACCCTGCACAAGATTGAAATGAAGACCAGCCTGACCTACAAGGCTCCAGAGGAGAAGGATCGGGGCGGCCTGAACTTCCGCATCGAATCCGGCAAACTTGACACCTCCGAGGCCACCGGGACGATCCTGTTCAACGCCGAGATCGGCCGGGTCTTCGAGACCAAGATGGACGTCAAGCTCAAGGGCAAGCTCGACATCAGCGTCACCGACGTTAAGAGCGAGGTGGAGCTGGAGCAGACGCAGAAGACCGAGACCACGTTCACGGATAAGAGCCCGATCGAAGCGCCGAAGTAAGCGACGCCTGCCAGCCTCGACCAACGTCCAACCCACGCGGAGTCCATTCCGCGTGGGTTGTTTGCTGCGCGGAGAGAGATTGCGTGTGGGGCGCTTTTCGCGCTTGCCGACCGACTCTCGGACAGCTACCATGGCCGCTAGGGGATACTGTTCAAAAAAACACTATTCCGGCGCGTGGAACGCCCACGCTCCAGGCCGCCGGCTGATCGAGGTGCCGCATGTCCATGCTCCTGGCCGACCCGGGCTTCTTGCGTCGGCTCGATGATGCCGTCGCTGACCTGCTTTCGGACGCGGGCTGCACGGGGCCGCCCGTCGATGCCGAATGGCTGGCCCGCGAACACTTCCGACTGCATGTGTGCGTGGATCGCCGCCAGCCGGGCAGGGGACGGGTGCAGAACCTGCTCGGCCGGGCGGGGCAAATCTGCCTTCGGGCCGAGGATCGTCCTGAACGCCGGCAATGGACCGTGGCCCACGAGTTAGCCGAGCATCGCCGAGCCTGGCTGCGGACTGCTTGTGGCCTGGCGCCTGGGGAGCTAAGTCCGGGGACCGCTGAGGAGCTGGCCAACCAGTTTGCCCAGCGGTTGCTCGTGCCCACGGACTGGCTGCGGTCCGCCCTCCGCGATGGTGAGCCGGACTTGCTCCAACTGAAAAAGCAGTTCGCCACGGCTAGCCACGAGGTGATCGCCTTTCGACTGTTGGACTTGGGGGAGCCGAGCATCGTGACGGTTCTGGATCATGGCCACGTGACCCGACGGCGGGGGCGACCCTGGCCGGCACCGCGCTGGCTGCTGCCGGCCGAGCAGGAATGCCAGCGACGGGTGCACCTGGGGAGTCGACCCGCCCGTCTAGAAGGAATGGGCTACGTGGTGGACGGCTGGCCGATCCATGAACTGGGCTGGAAGCGGGAGATTCTGCGTACGGTACTGGCCGAGGGGTAAACGGGCCAAGCTGGCCTGACGGCGCAGGCTGGCGATCTGTACGGCTTATGCCGTGAATTCTCAAAGATGCGGCCACGGGAATGCCGACAACTGGAGTGACGACCGGCACGAGAGGCGTTAAGGAAACGCAACGCCAAGCCGGAACGTACGTAAACGGCTGGCAACGGGACCTGGTCCCACTGCCGGCACGGCGCGCCGAAAGCGGCGGCAAGACCGGCAAGACAACCTCCTGCCAGCCAGTGGTTTGCGTCAGGAGCGGGCGTGCCGGCGTTGCGGCCAGGACGGCTTGGCACGCAACGTGCGGAGAGAAAGACAAAGGATCCACGTCTGCGATGGCGTGTCCACCCCACGTTTCGCACGGATGTGAACTGGGATCTTCAAGGTCGGGTATCCGTAACAGGGAGGTTGGCAGACCATGCGTAATCTGATGCTCAAGCTGTGGCACGACGACCGCGGCGCCCTCGTGGCCACCGAGTGGGTGTTCGTGTCGACGATCCTGATCGTCGGCGTCGTGGCCGGTCTCAAGTCCGTTCAGCAGTCGGTCAATGCGGAACTGGCCGACATGGCCGGCGCCATTGGCTCGCTCAGCCAGGCCTATTCGTACGGTGGCGTCAGCGGTTGCGCCGCCAGCAGCAACGGCTCGGTGTTCGCCGACCAGGTCCACATGCCGCGCGTGCAGACCAACGTCGCCAGCTTCAACAGCCAGTTCGACGGCGGCTGCCCGGAGTAAGCTCTTCGATTCGCGCCGGTCTGGGGTGGCGGATCGTCGTGAAACTCATGCAGGGTTCCCAGCTTCGGCCGGGAACCCTGTTGCGTTTTTAGGCCAGCGGCTCAAGCACTAGCCCTTTAGCTCCACCGGCACCGCGTTGATCTTGGCGGCCAGGATGAAGTCATTCTCCGACAGCCCGCCCAGGGCATGCGTCGTCATCTCGATCGCGACCTGCCGATAGCCCGTCAGATGCAGGTCGGGATGGTGATCCTCGGCCTCGGCGATGGCCCCGATCCGCTGGAAGAAGTCCAGCGCGGTCAAGAAGTCCTTAACCTTCCACTGCCGCCGAATCGCCTTGCCGTCCGCCGTCAGGCTCCAGCCCGGCGTCCCCTTGAGCAGTTTCTGGATCGCATCCGCCGCCAGGGGTTGCACGCCGCCCTCGCAAGGGACGCACTTCTTCTCCAGCAGTTCCTGAGTCACTGCATTGCCGACGTCAGCCATGGGAGCGCTCCGGACCAGAGTCGTGAGTCGAACGATTGCATGGAGTCATGATTCCAGATCGGCGCCCGGATCGCAAGTCCCCAGGTCCGCGGAACTCGGCTCGAGGGCTACCGGGGCTGGTGGGCGGCGATACGCAATCTGCTTGGCCCGCCGATCGTAAGCTTGGACCGTCATCTCCTCGGCATCCAGGCTTGGCTCGAACAGCGACGGGGCCACCTGCATCTGACGCGCGAGCCGCTGCTCGGTGGCTGCCTGCTCCTCGACCGTGCCGTCTGCCAGGATGTGGGCTATTCGCATCTCACCTCGTAGCTCCCGGCAGACCAGGAGCGTGCGGTGGCAATCGAGCGGTTCGCGCTCGGCACAGAGGAGGGCGATGCGAAACCGCCTCAGGCCTTGGCGGAGCCGTGCCAGGCCCTCTTGGAACCGCGGAAGGGCGACGACTCGGCGAAAACTCACCTGCCCGCCTTCGTAGCACTCCGGCTCAACGCGACGGGCTCCGAGTTCTTCGCCCAGGAAGACGTAGTGGAGCCCCGCCTCTTTCAGACTCGCCGCCAGCACTTCGCGATTGAACTGCGGCGCCCGGCGGCTGAAGGGCTGCGAGCGGACGTCCGCCACGGCCGTGACCCCTTGTCCGCGCAGCAATTCGAGGAAGGAAGGGAAGGTATGCGTGGAATGGCCCACCGTAAGGAGCAAAGGGCGATCAGCGTGGGCCGCACGGTCCACGCGCGCGTCCTTGGGCTCGCCCTCGCCGCTAGTCTCTCTTCCGCTTGAGGAAATAGAGTTGGGCTTCATTCTCCTCGTCCGAGACGAACGTTGTGGGTCGCGGCCTGCCGCCCCAACGCCGTGCCAGCGACCTACTTCCTTAGCACGGACCACGAGAGCGATGAGCCAAACGAAGGGTCATTCTAGTCGCCCGGCGTCGCGGGGATGTCACCGATCTCTCATATCATGCCTGTCCGCTCGGGCGTTACTCTTCCAGGGGGGCGACCCTGGAGCCGCCGATGCCTAAACTAGCCTTGATTGATCACACTACTGAAGTTATGCACCCGGGCGGACCACGTGCCCAGCGGGGCTCATGCTGCGCGCTGACCATCCCGGTTCCCAGGGCGCCTGCGACCGGCCGAGAGGAGAAACCACATGTCGTCCTTCATCTTGCTGATAGCGTTCCTGGGCCTCCCTGTGCCGGGCTCCTGGATCGATGGCCCGACCGCGACGAGCAGCGCCCCCCGTGCGACTGAACCGAAGCCGCAGGGCTCGGCCACCACGCCACCCAAAGGCACGGCCGCCACGCCTCCCAAGGCCACGGAGACGAGACCCCAGGCCACCGAGCCGGATCGGCCCCTCTCCGATGCGGAGCGGCTCACCCAGACCCAACGGCTGCTCGATCAAGCCCTCAAGGAAATCGAGTCGATCAACCAAGAACTCAAGGACCCGGAGTCGGAGTACGCCAAGGCCGAACGGGACTTCAAGACTCTCGACGAGAAGCTGACCGCCCAAAGACGCGAACTGGAGAAGCTGAAAGAAGAGGGCAAGACAGACGAAGCAGCGAAGGTCGAAGCCGACCTCGCCAACCTGACGGTCGAGTGGACCGAAGCCCGTGATCGCTTCAACCGGAGCATCGCCCAGCGGAAGATCACGCAGGAGAAGCAATCGGCCTTACAGGAGCAGGTGAAGCGATACGAGCAGCGGATCTCGGAGTTGCGAGGCGAGAAACCGGCTACACCCGCCGAGCCTCCCCCCGTGACGCCGACACCCGCGGCCACGGTCCCGCCCGTGGCCCCGACGCCGACCGCCCCGCCGCCCGAAGCGCCGGCGGCGACGAGCGCGGATGCGGCTCCCGCGGCCACTACCGCCACACCGGCTCCGGTACGACCGACACAAGCGGATGCCGAGGCCGAGCAGGCCAAGGCCGTCAAGACCGCCCGGCGGGCCGCGCTCCAAGAGGCCGAGGAGCGGGCCCGGTCGGTCGAGGAGAAGGTCCGCAATCTCATCCGCTTGATCCAGACCGAAGAGCGGCTGCTGGCCATGGAGCGGGAAGCGGCCAATCAGACCCAGGAGACGCTGCATCGCCAGGCCGATCAGATTCAGGACGCCCCGGCCGACACACGCCGTGACCTGATCCGGCGCATGAGCGAGACGCAGCGCCGACTGGCCGCCCACCGGGAGCGGATTGGGACGATCACCGAACGCCTGTCGGCTCTCAACGAGGAACTGCGGACCCTACAGCAGGAAGAGATCGAAGCCCTACGGCTGATCGAGCAGAAGCAGCGCGAGGCAGCGGCCGCCGAGGAGGCCCTCGCCAGCCTGCTCGATCCCCTATCCCGGCGGAACATCAACCGCTGGCTCGCGTCTCACGGTATCAACTGCATCCTTATCGTCGCTGGCATTCTCTTCCTCTACCTGCTCAACCGCCTCTTCAGCCGGCAGTTTGCCTGGCTGATTGCCCGCAACAGCCACCGTGGCAGTGAAGAGGATCGCGAGAACCGGGCCAAGACGCTGGTCGGCGTCTACCGCCATACTGCCAATCTGGTCATCTTCAGCGGCGGCACGGTCATCTTGCTCGACGAGTTGGGCGTACCGGTGATGCCGCTGCTCGGCGGTGCGGCCGTCCTCGGCCTCGCCGTCGCTTTCGGTGCCCAGAATCTGATCAAGGACTACTTCACTGGATTCATGATGCTCCTCGAAGACCAGTATGGCGTGAATGACGTCGTCCGCATCGGCGGCACGGCCGGCCAGGTCGAACGCATCACCCTCCGCGTGACGATCCTGCGCGACCTGGAAGGCGTGGTCCACTTCATCCCGCACGGCTCGGTCACCTCCGTGAGCAACATGACTCACGGCTGGTCCCGGGCCCTGTTCGACGTTCCCGTGCCCCATTCCGCCGACCTCAACCGCGTCATGGACTCGCTCATTCAGCTCGGCAAGGAACTGCGGAACGAACCTGCTTTCCGGCTCCGTATTCTCGACGACCCCGAGCTCTTGGGCGTCAACGATCTTGACGGCACCGCCGCTGTCGTGCGTTTCCTGATCAAGACCCGGCCGCTGCAGCAATGGGCCGTCCGCCGCGAACTCCTTAAGCGGATCAAGCTCCGCTTCGACGCCCTGGGCATCGCCATCCCCGCGCCGATGCGCAACATCCGGGTCACCTTCCCGGACGGGGCGAGCCAGTTCGAGCACGCCCGCTCCTACCCGGCCGCCTAAGGGGCTGGACTCTTGGCGGGGTGGACGCGTGGGGTAAGATAAGTTTGGTCGCTGATCGATGCCGGGGCTGGACCGGGCGTCGGCGGCGGCTGTGCCATCTCTACCCCATGTGAGGATTCAACATGCGCTGTTTCTTGGCTCTGCTCGCTCTGGTCATGCTCTCCCTCGGCAGCTTTGCCGACGACAAGAAGGAAGATGCCAAGCCCGAACTCAAGGGCGATCTGAAGCTCATTCAGGGTAAGTGGCAGATCACCCTGCTGGAGCGGGACGGCGTCCGGATCACGGAGGAGGACCTCAAGTCGGCTGCGATGAAAATCAACGGCGACCGCTTCGAGTATGACTCGCCCGTCGATGGCACCCAGGAAGGCACCCTCAAACTCGACGACACCAAGAAACCCAAGCACATGGACGTGACCGTGGCCAGTGGCGACAAGGTCCTGGCCATCTACGAAATCAAGGACGACGAACTCAAGGTCTGCTACACCGGCCCGGGCAGCGATCGCCCCACCGAACTCTCGGGCAGCAGCGACAGCGGCGCGACCCTGATCGTCATGAAGCGGAAGAAGTAGGCCCGACCGCGCCTCCACGGTTGAAGACGCCTCAAGCCCACGGCATGCCCCCGTGGGCTTGTTGCTGCGCGGTCCGCGGCGTGTGGCACTCGCAACCTCCACCTCGATCAACGTACCACCCGCCCCCCCTCCGCCACGAGCTTCTCGATCCCGGTGGCGGCGGCGGCGATGTTGTCCGCCAGCATGTAGGCTGGCGTCGAGACGACCTTCCACTTGCCGTCCACAACAATCCCATCCACGCCGCAGGCAACGTGCTTGGCTCCCATCTGCTCGACGTGCTGGGCCGTGCCGGCATCGGTGCCGATGGTGAGCTGCGGGTGCGCGGTGGGGCCGAGCAGCCGAGCCAGGACCACGGGGGCGATGCAGATCACGCCGATCGGCTTGCCGGTCGCGTGCATGTCGTTCAGGAACCGGGCCACAGCCGGGTCGACCGTACACTCGGCCTGGGCCAGGGCGTAGTTGCAGAGGTTCTTGGCCGCGCCAAAGCCGCCGGGCAGGATGACGGCGCTGAAATCGGCGGCCTGGGCCTGGGCCAGATCGGCCACCTCGCCCCGGGCGATGCGGGCCGACTCGACCAGCACGTTCCGCTTCTCCCCCGTGGGCTTGTGGGTCAGGTGGTCGACAACGTCGAACTCCTTGTTCGGCGCCAGGCACTGGTAGGGCTGCTGGTGCCGGGCAAGGGCCAGAAGCGTAATGACAGTCTCGTGAATCTCCGAGCCGTCAAAGACGCCACAACCGCTGAGAATAACTGCCACGCGCGACATGGTCGCCTCCTGGATCGCTGGATCAGATGTAGTAGTTCTGGGCCTGCTCGCTGCCCGGGTTGCGGAAGCGCAGCGACGGCTTGTCCATGGTGACGATGGTGTAGGGTTCGACGCTGTGGGTGAGCCAGACGTTGGAGCCGATGACGGAATGATGCCCAACGACGGTGGCACCGCCCAGCACGGTGGCATTGGCGTAGACGACGACGTCGTCCTCGATGGTGGGGTGGCGCTTGGTCGAGCGGATCAGCTCCCCCTGGTCGTCGCGGGGAAGGTTGAGGGCGCCGAGAGTGACGCCCTGGTAGACACGGACGCGGTCGCCGATGACGCAGGTGGCCCCAATGACGACGCCGGTGCCGTGGTCGACGAAGAAGCGGCGGCCCAGCCGGGCGGCCGGGTGGATGTCGATCCCGGTGAGCGTATGGGCATGCTCGGTCATGATGCGGGGAATGAGCGGGACATCGAGGCTGAGGAGTTCATGGGCCAGGCGCTGGACGGCGACGGCATAGAGCCCCGGGTAGCAGAAGACGATCTCTTCCAGCGAGGTGGCGGCAGGGTCGCCGTCGTAGGCGGCCTGCACGTCTTCGTCGAGCAGTTGCTGGAGGCGCGGCAGGCGCTCGAGCATGCTCATAGCCTTCTGCGGGGCGAGGACGTCGACAAGAGTATCCTCGTCGGGTGGTCGGTGCAGCCGCATGGCCCGACCGATCTGTTCGCTGAGCTGGTCGTAGAGGCTATCGATGAGGTCGCCGGCATGATACAGGATGTTGCCCGAGTGCAGATTCTGTCGACGGAAGTAGCCGGGGAAGAGCAGATCGAAGAAATCGCCGAGCATGCCGACGATGGCATCGCGGCCGGGCAGGGGGCGATGATCCAAGTGACTGGTCCGTCGGCACTCGGCATAGCGTGCCACCACGGTCTGAGTGGTCTGGTGCAGCAAGTCGTCGGTTCGGCGGTCGGGACGCATGCCCAGGCTCCTTGGCGTGACGGTCGAATGGCGGCGGCGTTCTCGGCCGCCCGTCATTCGACCTTGGCTTCCTGCAGCGTCAGCCCGATCCAGGTGGTCCGCTCGCGCCGTGCCAGCATTTCCCAGATCGTGCCCGGATGGTCGGCAATAATCTGGTCCAAGATCTTCCGGCGCTCCTGATCCAGCTCCCGGGTGTCGCGCTGTTGCAACCGCTCCTGCGGGATGATGACCCAGCCGTTGTTGTTGGCCTTGTCAGCCAGAGTGGGGCTATCCTTGCGGAGCTTGTTGCCGAGGACGAAATTGTACTCCCGGACCTGGATGATGCGACCGAGCAACCGGGCATGGAGCAGGTCGGCATGGGCCTGCCAGCGGCGGGATTTCTCCCCGTCGCGCTGGGCGAGCGCCTCCTTGAGCTGTTCGAGCAGTTCGCCTAGTTCCCACTCGGCACTGGCCGGCTGGTGCTGCGTGTCTTCCAACATCTTCTTGAAGGCGGCCTCGTTGGGGTTGTGGCGAAACCGGGTGCGGAAGCGCAGCTCTTCTTTCTGCATGCCCAAGATGACGTCGATGCAGGCAACGGGCAGCGGTCGGGCGTTCAGCGTGCTCTTGAGGTCGCGGAGGTTGCGCCAGTTGACTGCATAGTCGGGCCCATAGTTTGCATGGGCCTTGGCCGAAAGGGGCGGCAAGCTAGCCACGTCGACGCGGCGGAGCGGGTCGTTGCCGGGGTCGATCTCGCGGAGGACGGCCCGGAGAAAGCTGGGATCAACCGGGCGTTCGCCGCTGCCTGACCGGGCCAGCGTGACGGCCGCGGGCGGATCGGCTGGCGGCTTGGACTCCTTGGCGGCTGCCGGTGTCGTGCCCACGAGCCGTGGCGTCTGCTCCGCATGCCAGCGCTTTTGGACGAAGTCGGTCACCGCCTGGTTGACGTGTGGGGCCAGCACGAGCAAGGGCAACTCCCCGGCCGCCAGGGCTTCGTCCTTCTCGATCCGTTTCCAGTGGTCCGGGTCGGTCAGCCGGGCGTAGCGGGCCAGGAAATGGAGGAACGTGCTGCCCCGGAAGCCTGAGCTGAAGAACTGATGCGACTGCTGCCCGGGGGCACAGCTCAGCCAGACCTGGACACCTTCGGGCGGGGCGAGCAGTTGCTCGGCGAGCTTGGCGTCCAGGGGGCCGGGGGCGGCGCGGAACTGGCCTTGCTCCGGATCGACGACGGCCACGTCGAGGATGACCAACTTCTGCACAGCCGGACTCTCTGCCACCTCGGCGAAGAACTCCTTGAGCGGGATGAGCGTCTCGGCCTGATCGATCTGCCCCTCGATCGGCACGAGGTAGGCCTCTTCTCCCACCAGAGTGGCATGCCCCACGAAGAGGACGATGAGCCGATCACTGGCCCTGGCGGTCTTGCAAAACTCTTTAAGCGAGGCGGAGATCGTACTCTTGAGCGGCGGCTGGGCACCGGCGTCGGCGACGTCGCTAAGGTGGATGACCTGGTCGCGGCGGGGGGGGGGGGCCTCCGTGGGCACCTTCTGCAGGGCCCGGAGGCCGCGCCGAACATCGCCGGGGCCGCGTT
>CALLZJ010000111.1 GCA_937858435.1 uncultured bacterium | reverse complement strand
TCCGCGTCCCCCAGTGCCGCGGGCTGCGGCGGCCCGGTCCAGTTCGGCGGCTTCGGCGGTGGCGCCTCGTTCAAGGCGTTCGGCTTTGGTGGCCTGCCTCCGCACGTGTCCGGCTACAACGCCACCATCTACTCCCACCTGCATACCGGCCGGTAGACCTCACGGTACGGCGATACAAACCAAAACCCCGCCGTGTACCGGCGGGGTTTCTTTGTTTCAACGGAAGTAGGTTCAGCAGGCCTAGAAACTGAAGTCTGAATCGCTGAGTCCAACGTTCGTCTTCAGGTCCAGGTAGGTGTACCTTTCGATAAGCTGGCCGTCAGGGTGGGTTGGGCTTGGCCAATCGAAGACCTCGGTCTTCATCGGCAACCCTGTGCCCTTGTCGAAGTAGAGCTTGATGTAGTAGTAGTTGAACTGTCCCCGGGTCTCTGCTGGATGGCGGGCGGTCACGCAGACACAGTTGTGGGCGTACTCGCGTTGACCGACCGAGACGCGGACCTCACGGTCGTCGACCGAGATTGTCGTCAGGTTCAGTAGGGCCTCGCGCTCCCAGGCTGTGCGATAACGCGTGATCAGGTTCTTGATGCCGGTCTCCTGGATGGTGTGCCGGCTTTCCTTCTTCTTGATGCTCTCCTGGGGATCCATGCGTAGGGTGATGAGCTGTTTGACGAGCATCTTGCCGTCGTTCTTCCCGTCGACCCAGGCGACCTTGCGGCCGCGCTTCATGGCCGGACCGAGCCATTCCATCAGCACGCTGAAGGGTTCGTGCCGAACTTTGATGTAGAGGTGATTCTGGTTCATCTTCCCGTCGATGAACTCGTCGCGCAGGAAGATGCATTCGTAGTCCTGAATGGCCGCGAACCGCTCCTCCGCCGTGCGAATCAACTGGAGGGCGTAATCCACACTCGAGACCTGGGCCGGTGCGGTTACTTCTTCCTCGGCCGTGGCCGGGGCCACGCCGAAATCGAAGAGGTTGTTCGCCCAGGCGAGGGTAAGGCCGGCTCCCAGGCAGAAGGCCAGAGTGTGGGTCGTCCCCAGCGCGAGCCAGCGCAGTACCAACCGGCCGCGTGATGGCGGCCGCGTGGTCGCGGGAACTCCGGAGCTTGCCAGCACGCGCCGGGCTGCGGACGGATCGGCGAGCAGATGGTCCATGTCCATGACACCCTCGCTAGAATAGCCGCGGCATCGCGGCGCTCACCTCAGCTAGGGACAGGAGTAGCAAGATGCGAGCGGATTTGCAAGTTCAGGCGATCGAGTCCATGCCGTTCGCCGAGAATACCTACATTGCCTATCTCCCAGGCAGGCAGGATTGTGTGGTAATCGACCCCGGCCTCGAACCCGACCTGATCCTCTCTTTTCTGGCTGAGGCGGGGTTGAACGTCGCGGCCCTTCTCAACACCCATGGCCACGCCGACCATATCGGTGGCAACGCTGCTCTCAAAGAGGCCTATCCAGACGCTCCGCTCATCATCGGGGCTGGCGACGCCGCCATGCTGACCGACCCCTGGGAAAACCTGAGTGCCGTGTTTGGCACGCCCATCACGAGTCCCCCGGCGGATCGGACACTGCAGGAGGGAGAAGTGCTGGAGATGGCCGGGCAACGCTGGCAGGTTCTTGGAATCCCTGGTCATTCGCCGGGGCATATCGTCTTTCGTGACCTTGACCGCCCCGTGGTCTTTGGCGGTGATGTTCTCTTCGCGGGCAGTGTGGGACGGACCGACTTTCCCGGCGGCAGCTTCGACCAGCTCGCGGCAGGCATTCGTGATAAGCTCTTTGTTCTCCCTGACGACGTGGTGGTCTACCCAGGGCATGGTCCGGCCACGACGATCGGCTCGGAGAAACGCACCAACCCCTTCGTGGGACTGACGGCAGGCCGGCTCGGCTGAGATCAGCCACGAACAAGCAGAATTTGTTCGAAATCGCGGCACAACTTGTCCCGTGCCGGGCTTGGTGAGAAGCAGCGCCCTTTCTGCGCGGTCTCCTACGGAGCAAGGCCATGAAGCAAGGCTAGTATCTGGCGGTAGCGTCAGCGACTCTGGCCCTGGCCGCGGCAGTGCAGACCTGGATTATGGTGAGCCTGTCGGCCCCCAACGTGGCCGTCGGCGAGCTAGCCTACTTGCTGGTGCCTTACGGCTTGCGCTTACTCCTGGCGCTCGGCACATGGCGATCCTTCGCTTCGGCTCGATCGTCCTGGCTGGAACGATCGCGATTGCGGTCTTCGGGCTCTGGTGTTTACGGCTGGCCTTCGTCGCCCCCGATCCGCAGGGCATCCTGGATGTTATCGCCGTGCTCTTGATCCAGGTGGCAGGCTGTGCCGCCTTGCTCGTGCTCGTTCTCTTGCAGCGATTCGGTTTCTGGCTGGTCTGGCCCCGCCGCAGTCACGCCGCGAGCTAGCCGCAGACTCCGGTCGGCAGCCAGCGTCCGCTGGCCACGTCCGTAGGCGTCTGGTGCCTTAGACCACGGCCGCAGCGGCGACGCCGGCGGGCGAAACTGGGGCCGGCGAATGGGCGGGCGTCTTGGCGGAGTTGCCCATCAGATTGATGTAGCGGCGCAGCTTGCCGGTGCGTGGGTCCGGTGTAATCCGGTCCACCACTTCCAAGTTGACCTTAAACCACCCTCGCCAGCCCACGTGGTCGAATCGCTCCTGGAGCGCTGCTTCCAGGGCCTGGGCATCCAGTGTCTTCCCGGCGAGGGGAACCGCCTTGACGGTGAAGTCGGTTAGACCCGTCTGGGTCACCTGATACTCCGCCATGTCCAGGTGCGGCAGGAAGGCCTGGGCGAACAGGTAGACCGGCACGCTGACTTCCTCGCCGCCCCGGAGTGTCCAGAAGCGGTCGTTGGAGCGACCGGCAATCGAACTGATCAACGGCAGCCGGCTGCCACAGGGGCAGGGGTTCGTGCTCAACGTCACCACATCGTCGATTTCATAGCGGATGAAGGGCTGGACGAAGTTGTACAAATTGGTGACGCGAATCTTAAAGCCTGGCTCGCCGCGCGGCACGGGGCGGCCGTCGCGGTCCAGGACTTCCAGGATCCCCAGGTCCGTGTTCAGGTGCGAGCCATGCCCCTGGGGGCAACCCAAGGTCAAGGCCATGCACTCGGCCATGGCGTAGTGGTTGGACACGGGCACGCCGAACCGGTCTTCGATATACTTCTTGATCTCGGGCAGGAGCGGCTCGCTCATCGAGATCAAGTGTTGCAACTGGCCGCCGGCCCGCAAGCGCAGGTTGCCACTCGCCTCGGCTGCCGCCAGGTTGTGCAGCACGTGGGTGTAGCCAGTGATGAAGTCGGGCTGAATCTCGTTCAGTTTGCGCAGGTTTTCTTCCCAGGGGTCGGTGAGCGTCAGCTTGTGAATCTCGGCAAAACGCTTCACGGCCTGCGGCATGTAGCCGAAGGCTGCCGCACTCGGGAAGAAACCGGGCCGCAGGAGGAATATCACCCAGCGTTTCTTGCGAACGAGGCGAGCGCCCACTTCGGACCAGGTCTTGGGCAGCGAGTGGCCGCGGGCGATCTGCATGCCGAAGAGCCGCACAAAGGCGTCGCGATTCTGGACCACGCACACGGGCTGGCCCTGGGTGCCGGAGGTCTGGCAGACCGCGAACTCGCCCAGGTAGTAGCTCCCAAAGTTGGTGGGATCGGCCATGAACTGCCGCAGGTCGTCCAACTTCAGCCGACGATCGGTGACGATCTCGTCGAAGTGCTCCATGAGCAGTCGCTTGTTGAGGACGGGCAAGTCCTCAAGGGCACAGCGGCGCAGGTCTAGGCCGCGAAAAAGACGCTGGTAATAGGGCGAGTGGGCGTTGGCGAACCGGAGCATGCGCCGCAGCGCTTGGCGCTGAACCGCAGCGCGGTGGGCCTCGGGGCGATCGACCACATGGTTGAAGTGGGAGATCTGATGAATGAAGAGCGCCGAGTCCCAGACCTGCCGGAGCAGTTGGTCAATCATGGCAGTCCTTTTGCATCCGTGAGGTGCGGCCGCGAGGGCCGGTTGAAGCGAGTCTTACCAGCGAGCCCCCGTGGCCCGCTCGACACTAGCCAGTCCTTGTGGCCGTGGAGTCCTGTCACGGCCGAACCGTGAAAGCGTGAATCGTCGTTTGCATGTAGGTCTGACCCGGCTTTAGCACCACACTCGGAAAGTGGGGCTGATTGATCGAGTCGGGAAAATGCTGAGCCTCCAGGCAAAAGCCATGATGCTTCAGGTAGCGGACGCCGCCCTTGCCCACCAGCGTGCCATCCAGGAAGTTGCCGGAGTAGAACTGCAGCCCCGGCTCCGTGGTTTGCAGGGTCATCAGAACGCCAGTCTTAGGCCCACGGACCACGGCCGCGGTGCGAAGCTGACCCTTGGCGCCCCGCAGTACATAGTTGTGATCGTACCCGCCCGGCTCGCCCGGCAATTCGGACAACCGCTTGCCGATGGGCGTGGGCTGCGTGAAATCGAGTGGTGTGCCCGCCACCTTCTGAAACTGGCCCGTGGGAATCAGGTTCTCGTCGGTGGGGGTGACGGAATCAGCCAGAATCTGCAGTTCGTGATCCTGTACGGGACCCGCGGCGGGGCCATTGAGGTTGAAGTAGCTGTGGTGCGTCAGGTTCACTGGAGTCGGCGCGTCGCAAGTGGCTTCGTACTCCAGGCGGAGCTCGTTGTTGTGGGTGAGCGTGTAGACGACTGCCGCGTTGAGCGTGCCCGGATAGCCCTCTTCGCCGGCCGGACTCGTGTAGGAGAAACGAACGGCGACTCCGTCCCGGCTCGGCATCATCTCAGCCTGCCAAAGGACCTTGTCGAAGCCCTTCTTGCCGCCGTGCAGATGGTTGGGCCCGTTGTTTACAGCCAGTTGGTACTCGATGCCGCCCAGGGTAAAACGCCCCTTAGCGATGCGATTGGCCACCCGGCCCACGGTGGCGCCGAAGTAAGGATGGTCGCCAGCGTACCCCGCGAGTTGGTCGAACCCCAGGACGACGTCGACGGGTTTGCCGTCGGCAGCGGAAACATGTAGCTCCGTGAGCAGGGCTCCATAGTTGATCACATGGGCCCGCATGCCGTTGGCATTGGTCAGTCGATAGAGTTCAACCTCCCGGCCATCCGGGAGCTTGCCGTAGGGCTGCTTTTCGATCTTGGCCTCGGGGCCTTGGGCACCCATGCTAGCCACGGTCCACGCGGCGACCGCCCAGGCCGCCAGCCACCAACTCCGTCGGGTCATGGGAGTCCTCCCCATGGGACGATCTGTGTTTGATGTCTGTTAGGCTACGGCGCGACTTGCCCCGCGCCCACGAGAAACCGGACGGAACATTCAGAAAACTCGTCAATTTCGGTGCAGGTCGTAGGCCTTGATCTTCCGGTCCAGCGTCGAGCGTTCAATGCCCAGGATGGCGGCGGCGTGACTCTTGACCCAGCCCGTGTACACCAACGTTTCCAAGATATGTTGCCGCTCGAGTTCCTCCAGGGAGCGAGGCTGGTAAGGCGAATGCAGGGGGATCGGGGCGGCCGTCTGAGCGTCGAGGCTGGAGAGCCAGACGTCCTCAGCGTCGAGCACCGGGCCATTGCTCAGGGCGACAGCCCGCTCCAGAACGTTTCGGAGTTCGCGCACGTTGCCAGGCCAGGCGTGGGCCTTGAGCTTGTCGATGGCCGCGGGAGTGAAGCCCCGAATCTTGCGGCCCGTTTCCTGATTGAACTTGCCCAGGAAATAGTCGGCCAGCAGGGGGATGTCCGTGAGGCGTTCGCGTAACGGCGGCACCCGGATCTCAATGACCTGTAGCCGAAAGTAGAGGTCGCGGCGGAACAAGCCGTCAGCGACTGCTTCTTCCAACGGCCGATTGGTGGCAGCGACCACCCGAACCTGGACGCGTACCGGCTCACTGCCCCCGACGCGCTCATACGGATGGCCTTCAAGAATGCGAAGCAGCTTGGCCTGGGCACTCGGCGGCATCTCGCCGATCTCGTCCAGGAAGATCGTCCCACCGCTGGCGGCCTCGAACTTGCCGATCTTGCGATCGGTGGCTCCGGTAAAGGCTCCCTTCTCGTGGCCGAACAGTTCGCTTTCCAGGAGCGACTCTGCCAGAGCAGCACAGTTCAGGCAGACGAACGGGCCGCTTCGGCGTGGGCTGCTCAGATGAATGGCCCGGGCCACCAGCTCCTTGCCCACGCCGCTCTCGCCGCGAATGAGGACCGTGGCCGACGTGGGGCCCACCCGCATGATCTGCTCTTCGATGGCCTGAACGGCCGGGCTTGCGCCAATGAGCTGTACCTCGGTCGCCACCTGGGCCTTGAGGCGGGTGATTTCTTCGTGCAGGGCTAACTGGCGTCGCAGGCCCTGGCTGCTGACCCCGAGCTGCTTGCCGACGGCCATGGAGAGTTCTAAGTCTTCCGGCCCCAAGGCCTGGAGCGGGTTTGAGCAGGAGAGATGGATGATGAAGTCGACCCGATCGGCGACGGACACGGCCGCACAGATCAGGCTGGAAGCCCGGCTGCCTTCGCTCGCCGCCGAGCGGAGCCGGTTCTTGTCCTCGGCAAGGACGGCCTGCTTGGTCTGGAGAACCTCCTGCAGGATGGTGGCCGGCACCGGGCAGTAGGTCTGCTGCCGATCGCTGGAGAGGTAAGAGCCGATACGGACTTCTTGCTTGGGGGTAACGAAGAGCACGGCCGCGGCATCGGCAGGCGTGGCGTCGAGCAACTCCCGAAGCACCACTTCGATCAATTCCGCTTGTGAACTGGCAGCCCCCATCTTGAGGGCCAGGCGGTACAGCAAAGAAAGCTGCAGAGTCATGCGCTGGACGTCGGGCTGAAACCAGTTGCCCGAGCCCTGCGGCATGGTAGCGCCGGTATTGAGGTCGTAGCGGGTCTGGCCCAGACGGGTGACGATGTTGAGCGGGTCGTCCCCATTGCTGAGTTCGGTGGCGGGCTGCTGGGGCGGCAGGTCCGCGAGTTCGTGGACGAAGTACAAACGGCTGCGGCCCAGGCTGATCTCGTCGCCTGAGCGCAGGGGCACCGTGCCCTCGATCTTGCGGTGATTGACCCGCGTGCCGTTCAGGGAGCCGAGATCGTGAACGAACCACTCGCCGTTCACATGCTCGATGGCGGCATGTTGGCGGGAACAAAGCTCATCATGAAGCATAATCTCGATCGTCTCGGCCCGGCCGATGACGTACCGAGTGCCCGGCTGAAGCTTGATGACGTTGCCAAAGCCGTTGCCACGGCGCAGGACAACGTAGGCATGGGCGGACATAGCGAGTCGACCTTTCAGTCTTTATGATACCATCGGCCGGGCGTTTGCAGCACGGAAAAACGGCCGGTCGACCCGTTGGTGCCGGCGGGCTTCGCGGCCCTTGAGCCGACCACACGAGACTCCCAAGGGTGGACCATGCGTTGTCCCAAGCGATGTGTGCTCAGGGGGCTGGTTGTCGGCGTTGCCTTGGCGGCCCTCACCCTCGGTGGTTGCCAGCGGAGCGACGTTCAGCGTGTCGTGCTCTACTGTGCCCAGGATCGTGAGTACGCCGAGGAGTTGCTCGCCGACTTCACCCGCACCACGGGCATCGCCGTCGATCTGCGGGGCGATACGGAAGCCAACAAGTCAGTCGGGCTAACGGCGGCCTTGCTCCGAGAAAAGGAACAGCCCCGCTGCGATGTCTTCTGGAACAACGAACCACTCAACACGCTCCGTCTCGATGCCGCTGGCGTGCTGGCCGAGTATCGCAGTCCGAATGCCGTGGACTTCCCCGAGTGGACGCGCGGTCCCACCTGGCAAGCCTTTGCCGCCCGGGCCCGGGTGCTCGTCGTTCGCAAGGAGATGCCGGCAGCCGACCGGCCCAAGACGCTGGCCGAGCTGACCACGCCCGCCTGGCAGGGACGGTTTACCATGGCTAAGCCGTTCTTTGGCACCACAGCCACGCATAGCGTCTGCCTCTACCATGCTCTGGGACCAGAGCCAGCCCGCAAGCTCTTTACTGAACTGGCTGAGCGGGCGACCGTGCTGGCGGGCAATCGCGACGTGGCGGAGGCCGTTGCCGCAGGTCGCTTCGACGTTGGCCTGACTGACACCGATGACGTCGTGGTCCTAATCCGCAAGGGACACGGCGTCGAGATCATCTACCCCGACCAGGACGGGGAGGGCACGCTGTTCCTGCCCAACATGTTGTCCCTGATTCGTGGCGCTCCCAATGCCGAGGCGGGCAAGAAGCTCATCGACTTTCTGCTGCACCCGGAGACGGAGCGACGGTTGGCCGAGGGACCGAGTGCCCAGATTCCCCTCAATCCGAAGGTGCGAGCCAAACTGGAGATATCCACTCCTGCCGAGGTGAAGGCTTGGCCGGTCGACTTCGCGGCGGCCGTTCGGGAGTGGGACGCAGCCCAGGCCATGCTCAGGGACCTGTTTGCCCGCTGAACGGCTGCAAGAGCTGAATGAAGTCATTCCGGGAGAGCTGGCGCATGGGAACCGAAAGCCACCGGGCAGCGGCAGGGCAGCGGAGCATTGGGCTGGCCGTGTTTACTCTAAGCGATACGCGCACGCCCCAGACCGATACCAGCGGCCAGGCCATCCGCGAACTGGCCGAGGCTGAGGGGCATAGCGTGGTCCTTCAGCAGATCGTGCCCGATGATGGGGACCAGATTCGGGCGGCCCTGCAAGAGGCCGTCGCCCACTCGGACGTGCTGGCCATCTTGCTGACCGGCGGCACGGGCCTGTCGCGGCGAGATGCCACGTACGAAGCGCTAGTCGGCATGCTCGAACGCCGCCTGGAAGGGTTCGGCGAACTCTTTCGCATGCTGAGTTATCAGGAGATTGGGTCAGCCGCGATGCTGTCGCGTGCCGTGGCGGGGACGATCCAAGCCAAGGTCGTCTTTGCGATGCCTGGTTCGACGCACGCAGTTCGCCTGGCCATGACCAAGCTCATCCTGCCCGAGCTGAGCCATCTTGTCTGGGAGATGCAGCGCTAGGCTCCAGGTCCACCCGCGACCTACATTCGCGGGTGAACCTGCAAGCGAGGGGTTGCGACGTGGGAGCCTACGAGCCCGTGGCCCCAGGAGTCCCTGGGCGAGCGCCGACCGCGGGCGGAACGCGCATCCGCTTCTGGATGTCGATTTCGAGCACGCCGTAGACGTTCTCGTGCTGCTGCAGGGCCATGCTCAGCGCCATCAAGAGTCGCTTGGCCGTGTAGAAGTTGAGCACGAGCCGGTGGGTCAGATTGACCGGTTCTTCGGGGTTCGGCGCCATTTGGGTGTTGAGGCCGAAGTCCAGGACGAGTTCTTCCGGCGTCCCGGTGACACGGGCAAAGTTGGCATAGGAAGTGACCATCGACCGCGTGTCGACGGGGAACTGCTGGGGCTGTTGCTGTCCGGCGGGCGGCGTGGTCGATTCGGTTCCCATGGAAACTCCTTTGCCAGTTTGCGGGTCCAGTCCTTCGCCTGCGGTTCTCCACCGAGGAGAGGCCGCCATAAGTGCTCAATCTAGCAATTGGCATAAGCCTCGGACACCGGCAGCGGGAACTGAACGGGTCCGCGGCGGTGCCAGCGGCATGAGGTCTGGCGAGGTCAACTCGGAGCGATCACACGATAAGACCTCTCAGCGATTCCTCATGTTCCACAATCACCTAAAACTTTCGTTTTTCCTGCTTGACTTGCTTCCGGGCTGGCTCTGTAATCAGGACATCGGGCCGTGGGGTGTCCACGGCCTGCAGTTGCTTGGGTGCCACGTCACCGAGGACATGCTCCATGAGGAATCTGACTCGCCTCCTATTCGCGATCGCTGGGGTATTTGCCCTGGCACTCTGGGCTCCGGCCTGGCAAGAGAATGGGGATACCCGGCTCATGTCGATGCCGGCCATCGGGCCGAAGCACATTGCTTTCGTCTACTCCGAGGATCTGTGGATCGCCAATCGCGACGGCAGCAATCCGCGCCGGCTCACGAGCGACATCGGCGTCGAGAGCCACCCCGTGTTCAGCCCGGACGGCAGCACGTTGGCCTTCAGTGCTCAGTACGACGGCAACACCGACGTCTTCACGATTCCGGTCGAGGGGGGCACGCCCAAACGGCTGACCACGCACCCCACGGCGGATGTAGTGCGTGGCTTCACGCCGGACGGCAAGGCGATTCTGTTCTCTTCGAACCGTCATGTCTACTCGAGCCGGCATAGCCAGTTGTTCACGGTGCCACTCGATGGGGGCATGCCCACGCAATTGCCCATTCCCTGGGGCTTCGAAGCCAGCTTCTCTCCGGACGGCGAGTACATCGCTTACACACCGGTCCGCGACGCCACCGCCCAATGGAAGAACTACCGCGGCGGCACCCACAGCCGCATCTGGGTCATGAACCTGAAGAACTACGACGTGGTGGAGATCGCCCAGCCCGAAGGACGTTGCAACGACCTAGATCCCAACTGGGTGGGCAACACGATCTACTTCCGTAGCGATCGCGCCGGTGAGTACAACGTCTTCACCTTCAATCCCGAGAACAAGCAAGTCAAGCAGGTGACGCGTTTCACGGACTTCCCGGTCATTGACATCAACTGCTCGCGCGACATGCTCATTTTTGAGCAGGCGGGCTATCTGTGGACACTGGTGCCCGGACAGAGCACGCCGGAACGCCTGAAGATTCGCGTCACGACGGACAGCCCCGAGAGTCGGGCTCGGTTCGTCAGCGGCTCCAAGTATGTCCGTGGCGTCGGCATTTCTCCAAGTGGTGCCCGCGCGGTCGTAGAGTTCCGGGGCGAGATCGTCACGGTCCCGGCCGAAAAGGGCGACCCGCGCAACCTCACCAACTCGACGACCATTCACGAGCGGAGCCCGAGTTGGTCGCCTGACGGCAAGACCATTGCCTACTTCTCCGACGAGGGCGGCGAGTACCAGCTCGTGCTTCACCCGGCGATCGGCAAGGGGACGCCGCGCAAGATCAAGCTCGAAGGCAGCGGCTTCTACTTCAATCCGACCTGGTCCCGCGACTCCAAGAAACTCCTGTTCACTGACAACTCCCAGGCCATATTCTGGCTCGACGTCGAGAAGGGCAAAGTGACCAAGATCGTGCAGCCGGAGCACGGTCGCGGCCGGGGCCTGCAAGTCTCTTCCTGGTCGCCGGATTCGAAGTGGGTCGCCTTCGCCCAAGAGACGCCGGCCAAGATTTCGCAGGTCTGGGTCTATTCGCTTGAGAAGGGTGAGTCCTACCCAATCACGGACGGGCTGAGCGAAGCCACCGAGCCGGTCTTCGACGCCAACGGCAAGTACCTCTACTTCCTGGCCTCCAACGACACGGCCATGACCAAGCACGGCTTCTCGCAGTCGGCCTCCGACACTCGGCCGCCGCGCTGGTCCCTCTACGTCTGCGTGCTCCGCAAGGACCTGCCTTCGCCCTTCGTTCGAGAAAGCGACGAGGAGAAGGGACCGGATGCAGCCCGTCGGCCACGCTTCCCCGGCGCCCCGCCGATGGATGAAGAGAAGAAGGACGAGCCCAAGAAGGACGAGGACGAGCCGAAGAAGGATGAACCCAAGAAGGACGAGCCGAAGAAGGACGACGCGGACAAGGACGAGCCCAAGAAGGATGGGCCGGCGGCTGCTGGCCCGGGTCGTCGGCCGGACGCGCGGTTCAGCATCGACCTGGAAGGCATCGATCAGCGAATCCTGTCCGCGCCGGTGCCGTCGGGTTCGCTCATGAATCTCCAGGGTGGCGCGGCGAACATGGTCTTCATGATCTCCCGCCCCGAGCCCACGACCGGCGGCCGCGGACCCGGCATGGGGGGTGGCACGCTGCAGCGTTTCGACATCGAAGCCCGGCGGGTCACGACCATTCAGTCCAACGTCGGTAGCTACGAGTTGACCGCGGACGGCCGCAAGATGCTCTACTCCTCGAGCGGCGATTGGTTTATCGCCAATGCGGGGCCAGTGTCCGGCGGCGCGGCCCCGGCTCCAGCGGCGCCCACCTTTGGTCGGGGCGGCCGCGGCGGCGGCGGCGGTCCAGCCCCGGCGAGCGATGCGGCTCCCAGCAGTTCACCGGGCGGCCCGCAGCGGCTCAACCTCAATGCCGTCGAGGTGCGCATTGACCCGCGTGAGGAATGGGCCCAGATTCTGCACGAGGCCTGGCGCATCAATCGCGACTTCTTCTACGACCCCAACATGCACGGTGCCGATTGGCCCGCGGTCAAGAAGAAGTACGAAGTCTTCCTCCCGCACTGCACCAACAGCGGCGACGTCTATCGCGTGATCCGCTGGATGCTTTCGGAGCTGGCCGTGGGCCACAGTTACACCACGGTCGGTGAACGCTTCACGGAGCGGCGGTCGGTCGGCGGTGGGCTCTTGGGGGCGGACTACGAAGTCGCCAATGGCCGCTACCGCTTCAAGAAGATCTACAGCGGTTTGAATTTCACGGCCGACTTGCGTTCGCCGCTGACGGCGCCGGGCGTGAACGTCAAGGAAGGCGAGTACCTGCTCGCGGTCCGTGGCGTCGACCTCAAGCCGCCGATGGAAATCTTCGAACTGTTCGAGAACACGGCGGGCAAGTCGATCGAGTTGACGGTGGGCCCGAATCCGGACGGCAAGGACAGCCGGACGGTGACCGTCGAGCCGCTCGCGACCGAGATGGCGCTGCGTAATCGCGAATGGGTGGAAGGCAACCTCCGCAAGGTGGAGAAGGCGACCGGCGGCCGCGTCGGCTACGTCTACGTGCCGGACACCGCGGGGCAGGGCGTCGCTTACTTCAAGCGGTACTTCTACCCCCAGATTGACAAGGAAGCCCTCATCATTGACGAGCGCTTCAACAGCGGCGGCCAGATCGCCGACTACTACATCGACATCCTGCGGCGGCCCTTCGCTTCGTTCTGGGCTCCGCGGCACGGCGTCGACTGGCGCTCGCCGAGTGCGGCCGTGCATGGCCCCAAGGTCATGATTGCCGACGAAGGTGCGGGCTCGGGCGGCGACATGCTGCCGTACATGTTCAAGAAATTCAAGCTCGGGCCCGTGGTCGGCAAGCGTACCTGGGGCGGACTGGTGGGCATCAGCGGCTACCCCGTCCTGATGGACGGTGGAACCGTGACGGCCCCAGGATTCGCCATCTGGACGCCCGAGGAAGGCTTCTGTGTCGAGAACGAGGGCGTGGCCCCCGACTACGACGTGGACATGTGGCCCAAGGACGTGCTGGCCGGCCGCGACCCGCAACTCGAGAAGGCTATCGAGTTGGTCATGGCCGCCCTGGAAAAGGAGCCCAAGCGCGACGTGAAGCGGCCAGCTTATCCGAAGCGGGCCATCATGCCGCAACGCTAGTCTGACGTACCCTCCGAAGAGCCCGCCTGTCGGCCGCCCTCACCGGGCCCGCCAGGCGGGTTCTTCATTTGCCCGTTGGTGCGCGCTAGGCTGCTAGTTGTCCGCCGCTTGCCACGGCGACCGAGGCCAGTACCAGCCGTTGGCGATCCGTTGCCACCCCAGATGCTCGTAGTAGTCCTGGGCTGCTTTCGAGGCCCTTAAGACCCATTGGACGTCGGAGTTCGTGGCCGTCGCCAGGCGGAGCAATTCGCTGGCCACGCCCCGGCCTTGAAAGTCAGGGTGGACGGCCAGGTCGCAGACGTAGCCGTCGTAGGCCCCATCGGTCCAGCCTCGGAGGATGCCCACCAGGCGCGTGCCTTCCCAGGCGGTCAGGACCATCGGCGAGCCGGCATACATCCGGGCGATCCGGGCCGCATCGTCGACCGGCCGATAGAGTGGTGCTGCCCGATACAGCTCAATGATGAGGCCGGCATCGGGTCGCAAATCGTCGCGGAAGGTGATGTCAACGGCCACGCGCCTGCTCCTCCTTCCACCAGTCGATGGTGCGTTTCATCCCGTCGGCGAAACGGACGGCAGGCTGGTAGCCGAGGTCGCGCTTGGCCTTCTCGCAACTGAAGCTGAGATTCAGGCCCATGAACTTGATGCGGGCCTGGGTGACACGGGGAGCCTGCTTGGCACCGCGGAGCCGGGCGATGCCCTCGAGCAGCCGGGCCAACATCCGGGCCACGGGCAAGGGGACCACCTTGGTCGGCTTGGGGAGGCCCGCCAGGTCGGCGATCGTCTCCATGAACCGTTCCTTGGTCACGTCCTCATCGTCCGTGAGATTGAAGACTTGGCCCACCGCATCGGATCGCTCAAGCGCCAGGAAGATCGCGTCGACCAGGTTGCCCACGTAAATCGCGTTCATCAGCTTGGTCTTGCTGCCGATGTAGCGAATCTGTCCCTGGGCCATGAGGTTCATGAGGCGCGGCAGCACCGTGCGGTCCCGAGGGCCGTAGATGAAGCCTGGGCGCAAGACCACGACGGGGACGCCCTGATGCTGGTGATAGCTCAGGACCAGTTTCTCGGACTCCACCTTGGTTTGGGTGTACCCATCCATGTGCGAATCCGGTGGCGGCTCCGATTCATCGGTGCGGTCATGGTCGCGCGCGGCATACACGCCCAGGCTGCTCACATGGACGAAGCGCGGCTTGTGCTTGCGAGCTTCCTCCAAGAGCAAGGCCGTTCCGCCGACGTTGACTTCGCGGTATTCCTCCACGGGGCCCCAGTCGCCCACCTTGGCGGCACAGTGGACGACGGCATCGGCACCGGCCATGGCCTGGGCCACCGCGTTCGGATCGGTCAGATCGCCCCGGACGATCTCAACGCCCCACTGCTCAAGCAAGCGGGTATCGGACTGGGCCCGGGCGACGGTGACGGCCTGGATGCCCTTCTGCACGCACGCTTCGGCTACGTGACTGCCGACGAAGCCCGTGGCACCGGTGATGAAGCAACGTTTCATGAGCGAAGGCCCAAAAGGTAGTCCGTCCGGGGCAGGGCCATCGCATGCCCCTAGGCCGGGCGGAAGCTCAGCTATGCTATGGTCCCTCGGAGCGGAGGAAAGCGAAGGGCCAGTGCGAGGCAGGTGAGCGGCTAGTCCGCCGCCACATGGACGAGGCGAATGGGCAGCCGATCATGGCCCACGCGCACCCCCGGGGGCAGGTGCTGCATCCAGGTGGTATGGACGAGCGGCAGGAAGCGCTCTTCGATGACGGCGCGCTGACTGGCGGTGGGGGCCGCGGCCGTGACCTGGACCGTGAGGCTGGGCGGCCGCTGGCGTAACTGAACGTGCAGCCGCTGGAGCCAGGAGAGCGGCCGAGCTTCGGCCACCGGAGGAAAGGTGTAGTGCCAATAGTAGACGGTGAGCGGTGGCTGGCTGCCCTGCCGAAAGACAAAACGCTGCGCCTGCATCGGGGCATTCGACTTAAGGGCGACCAGCCCGCGCTCGCGGACCAGTTCGAGGGCGCCACCCGCGTCTCGGAGACAGACCTCGGGGTGATGCTCACGGTCGGCGCCGCGGACCGAGTGCACGGCATAGAGACCGACCGCGACGGCCTCCTCGTTCGAGACATAGACGCGATTGATGAACGCATCGGCGAAGGTCAGCTTCGGGGCGAGTGTGGCGTTGCCGCTGTCCTCATGGCCAGCCCAGATCTGACCCGCGGCTTCGGTCAGTTCCATGGGCCAGGCCGCCAGGGGCGTCTGCAAGCTCGGGTAGTGAGCCTGGTCGGCCGCCCGCAGGTGGCCTTGCAGTAGCAGTTGCAGGCCCACACCCACCACCAATACGGCCAGGACAGGAACGAGCTTCGGGCCGACGTCAGGAAGCATGGGAGCGGCTGGCGGAGTCGGGTCCGCGGGGGGGGCAGGAGTGGTGACTTCACGTCGGCCCATGGGTAAGGCCCAGTCAACCGCCAGCAGCAAGACCACGCCCATGGGCAGGGTGAACAGGGCCGGGAGATCGTGCAGCCAGGTGGACAACCAGCCGATGCCGAGCGCCTGGGCGGCGGCCGCCATGAGCAGAACCCGGGCCATGTTGGCTCCGATCGCCGCCGGGATGGCGGCCAGAACCAAGACGAGCCGCCCGGCCCAGCCGCGGTCGCGCAGTTCACCGAGCACCGCAGCCAGGGCCAAGAAGGCAATGAGTTGTCTCAAGCCGCTGCACTCTTCCGCGACCACCAGCGGCTCCCCGAGGCCCGCCAGCGTCAACTGGTAGCCTTGCCGATGGCACACTGTCACGACGTTGAGCACGGCCGCGCTGCCGGTGCTGACCCACTCTTGCAGCCAGACGGCAAGGGCATTGGTCCACAGGATCGGCAAGGGGAACATGAAGAAGAGAAAGAGGGACGGGAAGAGCCACGCCCGGGCCAGCGCCTCGCCCCCTTCACTCAGCGCCCAGCCCCGCAGCATCAGAAAGAGTCCGGCAAACTCGAGCAAAGGCCAGGGAATGACGACGGCAGTGAGATGGATCACCAGGCCGGCCGCCATCTCGAAGGAGCCTAACCAGGGCCGGGGCGTTCCCAGGGGCCAGCCGCGGCGCCAGGCCAGGGCTAAGGCCGCGAGCGGAACCAGCCAGCCATGGGAGTAGTTGGGATCCAAGTCCCAGAGCCGGCCTAGACGTTCGGCGGTGGTGACGAAGAGGACGCAGACCAGGAGCAAGGCGCCGCCCCGCATCAGCCAGGTAACGGCCGACGCTGAGGCAGACGGCGTGACAGAGGCAAGCGAGGAAGCTTCGGCCATGCGGGCATCCCTGTCCCGTGCGCACCGCGAAGTCAGCGTGTTCTCTTTACCCAAAGCGCGGTTTTTTCGCAAGATCACGCCGTTCAGGTTCGATCTACTCTGATGTGCGGCAGTGCCGCATCGTTGGGGACCCAGTTCGTTTGCATCCGGCTTGACGTCTCCTTCCCGCGGCGATATGGATTCGGCCAGTCCGGATTCGAGCCGTTCGCAGGGTGGGACCGCGGTCAGGCCGTTCACCCACGCTAAGGGGGATGGATTCCATGCGACACTTACGTCTTGTGTTGCTAGCCGTTGCTGGGCTGGTGCTGGCACGCCCCGCGGCCGCTCAACCGGTCGACTTCATGGCCGGCTGGGTTCCGCACGCTTCCATGGCCTCGAACGGCTACTACGGCCTTGGGGGCGTGAGCGACATCGCCTTCACCTTCGGCCAACTCCAGATCAGTTGGGTGAACCATGGGCCCGTGACGCCGATGCCTGCCAGCGTCGTGAACACGTCGGCCAAGCTCGAGCCGGTCATCGTCACCATGGGCGGCGGCGGCCCCAGCGTCGGCACCGACCCCCACCTGCAGGGTGACGGGCTATTCCTGTTCGGCATCAATTCCTTCCACGCGGGCGGTTTCACGATGTCCTTGCCCGACGGCGAGGCCGTGTTCAACGTCCACTGGGGTACAGGCGGCGTGCAGACGGGCGTGGACCCGGTGACGACGGGTGGCGATCCCCAGTCCTTCCCGGCCGTGGAAGTCGGCCCCAACGCGATCACGCTGCTCGGCGAAGTGCAACTTGTGAGCAACACTTCGACCACCGACCTCAGCCCCTTCTCCGGGCCGGACGGCGGGCTCATTGCGATTACCTTCTTCAGTGATCACCCGATGGACGACGCCATGGACATGCTGATCAATGGCGGTTCCTTCAAGGGTAGCGGAGCGATCCAGCTCATCGGCTTCGGTCCGGGCGGCAACGTCGGGCAGCAGATTCCGGAACCGGCAGCCTTGGCCCTGTGGGCCAGCGTGGGCCTGGGCGTGGCGTGGCGACTGCGTCGACGGCTAGCCCGGTCCTAACCGCGAACTGAGCAAGCTCCGTGGCCCCCGGGGTCACGAGTCATCCTTGACAACCAGCAAGCCGCGTGAACCTCAGGTTCGCGCGGCTTGTTCATGCGCCGTGAGCTTCAGCCAACTCGGGCCAATCAGTCCATGAAGGGGACTTCGTCGGCCGGCCGGCTCTTGATGGCCGCCGTGGGCGGGCCCGCGGTATCGGCTGCTTCTTCCTCGATGCTGCCGAACAGCTCGGCATCTGCCTGCTCGGCGGCCAACCGTTCATTGCGCGCATCGGTGATGAGATCGCGGCGATTGAGGAACGCCTGGACCACGGCCGGGTCGAACTGCAGACCTGCCTGGGCCCGAATCTCCTCGAAGGCCTCATCGATATCCAGGGCGGGGCGATAGGGTCGGCTCGAAGTCATCGCATCGAACGTGTCGGCTACCGCCACGATCCGCGCCAGGTAGGGGATCTTCTCACCCGCCATCTGGTCCGGGTAACCCGTGCCATTCCAGGCTTCATGGTGGTTCCGCACGATGGGGAGCACGGGCAGAAGGTCGGGGATGCTTTCGATAATGGCCGCGCCCATGGTGGTGTGCAACTTCATCGTCTCGAACTCCGTCTCGGTAAGCCGGCCCGGCTTGCGGAGGATGGAGTCGTCGATGCCGATTTTCCCGATGTCGTGCAGTGGCGTGCCAACGCGGATGGCCTGGTGCTCCTCGCCGCCGAGATTGAGGGCATCGGCCAGGATGATGGCATAGTCGGTAACGCGCTGCGTATGGCCGCCGGTGTAACGATCGCGTAGTTCAACGGCCTGCGCCAAGGCCGTGACCGTTTGCAGAAACAGCTCCCGCTGCTTCTCCATGAGCTGGGCCGATTCGATGCCGGCCGAGACACTGGCGGCTAGGGCGTCAGCCAGGCTGAGGTCCTCTTGATTGAAGGCTTCCTGGAGGGGGCCGCGATCCAGATGCAAGACGCCCAGCCGCCGCCGTGGCGACCGCAAGACGGCACAGATAATGGACGCCATGGCGCCGTCGGCGATGCTATTGGCGACGAGCAACTCGGGGCTGGTGGCAACGTCCTTGCAAAGCAAGGATTCGCTCTTGGTGAAGCAGCGTTGGGCCAGGCTGCGACTGTAGTAGATGCGGCCGCCGCCTTCCCGTTCCCCGGTCGAGACCGACCGGAGGACGAGCTCTTTCCGCTTCTCGTCGAACAGAATGATGGCCGCACGTTGGGCATCCAGGGCCCGGACCGCATCGTCCAGGATCGACCGCAGCAGCATCTCCAGCGAAGCAATATTGACCAGGTGCTGGCTGGCCCGGAGCAAGGTCAGGAGCCGATCCTCTGCCCGGGGACGGCGCTGCTCACCTTTGAACGCAATGGACTCGAGCGCCTTCTCCCAGGACTGGGAGGTGGTGGCTTGCACTTGCATGGTGCCGCTGGGTGGATCGGAATCGTGGCTGGCGACGGCGTCCTCTTCCAACACTTGGACGACCAGGACCAGGTTGCCGAACTGGACGACGTCGCGCTGTCGGAGCCGCCGATCGCTGCGTCCCACCCGGATGCCGTTCAGGAAGGTGCCGTTCGTACTGCCGAGGTCGCGAAGGACCCAACCCTGTTCGCTGGCGACGATCTCGGCATGCTTGCGGCTGATCGAAGGATCGTTGAGGACGATCTCCAGATTCTCAAAGCGTCCGACCCGCAATTGCTGGTCCGATTCCCAGTGCTTGCCTTCCAGTTGCGGGCTCACGCCACGCAGTCGGATCCGCCATCGGGCCACGGGAGTTGCCTTTCCTGTCCACGTGCGGACATACCAGAGGAGTAAGCTGGCCGCGACAGCCCCTCCCATCTACCTTTCAGCAGTTCCTCATCATAGGGTAACCATAGCTTGTTCCGCAAGCCAACGTTTGATTTCCAGCTCCCAGACAACCGGATTCTCATCCGAGGCGGTTACCATGTCGACGCAACCCATTCGCCTGCTCATGGCTCTGCTCGCTGCTGGCGTGGCCGTTCTGGGCGCCTGGACCGCGACCGCGCTGCCCACGTCCCAATGTGCGCCCATCAAGGTGGCCCTGCTGGCACAGCTCTTCGATCCGCAAGACAACAAAGAGCAAATGCTCGGGCAGATGAAGCCCTTTTCCAACCTGGTCCAGAAGGACCTGACCGTTCAAGCGGAGTTCGAGATTGTCGATGACATTCCCCAGCTTAAAGAGGCCCTCGCCGGCGGCCGGGTCCAGATTGCGGTCATGCCCGGTCTCAGTTATGGCTGGCTGCGACAGAAGTTCGAGGATGTGCGGCCGCTCCTGGTCGCCACGATGGACAGCCCCACACTGCAGGCCGTGACGTTGGTCGCTGAGAAGAGTCCCCTCAAGAACCTATGCGATCTGAAGGGGCAACCAGCCGCCTTGCCGAAGCGGCCGCCGCTCTACCTGCGTGTCTTTCTGGAACGAGAGTGGGGCCAACCTGCCGAGAAGTTTGTCGTGCCGAAGGAACTCGACAACGCCGAGGAGGCGATCGAGGCCGTGATCGACGGGGCCGTGCAGGCAGCCATTTTGCCGCGCGCGGCCGTGGATGCTTACGCCGACCGCAAGCCAGGCCGTTTCAAGCGGGTGCGGGTGCTGAGTGAGTCGCCCGAGTTTCCCTTGCCTGTCGTGGCTTACTGCAGGGCCGGCGCGGACCTCAATGCCGTCCAGAAGTTTGAAACGGCCTTGCTCAAGGCGGATGAAACCGCCGAAGGGCGGCAGGCCTTGACCCTCTGGCGGTTGCGCGGCTTCGCCAAACCACCGGCCGACTATGACGAACTGGCACGCAAGGTCGGCGCGCAATTCCCCGCTCCGTAGTCACACCCTTGGCGCGGAGGTTGACCTGCGGGCCAACTTCGGCCTAGGATCGGAGCGTGGCCAGCGCTGCCAAGGCCGCGGCCCGTCCCTCCGTGTGTTCCACCAGCGGCCGGGGATAAGACTTCCCCAAGATGATGCCCTCCGTCGCCAGCATTCCTGGCTTGGCGGACAATGGGTCGAACCGTTCAGGGAGGGGAAGCCCAGCGACTTCCGGCACCCACCGGGCGATGTAGGCACCGGACGGATCGAACTTGGCGGCCTGGAGCATGGGATTGAAAATGCGAAAGTAGGGGGCCGCATCCGCACCGCAGCCCGCAGTCCACTGCCAGCCCAGGGTGTTGTTGGCCAGGTCGGCATCGACAAGCGTGTCCCAGAACCATCTGGCCCCTTCCAGCCAGTGAATCCGCAAGTGCTTGACCAAGAGCGAGGCCACGTTCATCCGCACCCGATTGTGCATCCACCCCGTGGTCCAAAGCTCGCGCATGCCCGCATCCACGAGCGGATAGCCGGTCTGGCCGCGTTGCCAGGCGCGGAGCCAGTCAGGCCGCTCCAGCCAGGGAAACGCCTCAAACTCTGGGCGGAGCGGGGCCGTGGCCGTGTGTGGGAATTGGAAGAGCAGATGGTGAGCGAACTCCCGCCATACGAGCTGGCGCAGCCAACCCTCGGCTTGCCGTCGGGCTGAGACCGAATGCATCTCGCCCAGCCGATCTTGGATCGTCCACCAGAGCCGATGTGGGCTGATCTCGCCGAAGTGCAGGTGGGGCGACAGGCGACTCGTTCCTACCAGATCAGGGCGATCGCGCTGGTCGAGATAGGAAGTGAGCCCTTCCGTTTCGAATCTCCTGAGCAGTGTCCAGGCACCGGACTCACCCGGATTCCAGGTAGCCTTCATTCCCGCATCCCAGGCGATCTGGGGCAGGAGTTGCAAGGCGGCCAGCGGCACCGAAGCTGGCCAGGAGTCAAACTTGGGCAGCGACGCCGGCAGCGGCACGGGACGCGGCGGGGCCGGCTGTGCCAGACAGGCTTTGTGGAACGGCGTGAAGACCTGGTACGGCTTGTCCTGTTGGGTCCGGAGCGCGGCTGGCTCGAAGAGCAGACTGCCGCCGAAGCTCTCGGCGACCAGCCCCAGGCGGCGCAGCTCGCTCTTGACCTGCTGGTCGCGCTGGACTACCGCGGGCTCATAGCGCCGGTTCCAGAAGACGGCCTTGGCCCCAGTCTCCTGGATGAGCAGCTTGAGTTGCTCCAGGCTCGAACCCTGCCGGAGCACAAGCCCGAGGCCACGTTCCTGGAAGCTCTGGTCGAGGGCCGCGAGAGAGTGGTGCAACCACCAACGAGACGCGGCCCCGGGAGGCCAAGGTGCTTCTTCCTCCGGCGCCCAGATGAAGACGGGGATCGGAGCGAAGTCCACCAGCGCGCGGCGCAGGGCTGGCTGGTCGTCTAGCCGCAAGTCATGTCGAAACCAAACCAGTGCCGCTGGCCGCATGGCCATGCTTCTCCCGAATCGTTTCTCAGTGAGCGGAGAACCGACAATTGCCGGCTGGCATCACAAGCGTAGGCTTCGGAGCAGCGGAGCCCAAGCCCGAAAGAAGAGCAACTAGGCAGAGCGCCGCTTGGGTAGATTCGCAGACGCCTTGGCATCCAGCCGTTCCCCGATCAGTGCGACCAGGCGATGCCAGGGAGCTTCGTCCGGTCCAAGCTGTCGGCGGAGATGGGCGAGATGGTGTGCCAAAGCCTCGGCCGAGCTGGCCCAGTCGCGGGGCTCCGAGTCAGCTAGCGCGTCAACCACTTCGTGCAGAGGTGCCGACGAAGCTGATCGCAAGCGTAGCGATGGAGCACCCACCAGCCAAGTGCCGCCTATTCGTCCGAGGGCCTGCAAATCACCCCAGGTCGTGCTGGTCAAGTGCTCGGCGTGTGCGGTGTCGACGAGCCAACGGGGTTCGCCCAGCCCGGTGATACAGAGCCGGCCGCCGCGGGTCAGCAGCAGCCGACTCTCTTCCAAATGGCCATGGACCAGACCGGCCTCATGGATGCGGGCCAGCCCCCGAGCAGTTTGCTCCAACAGCCGCAGCCAGACCGCCGGATGATGGGCAAATCCGTGCCAGTCGGAGCCCGGCAGACTGGCGATCCACTCCTGCAGCACGCCCGGCGTTCCGTTCAGATCAAGGATGGCATGCGTTGCGACCACGTGTGGGCTCTGAATCCGAGAGGCAGCATGAAACCCCGAACGGTATTCGGCCAAGCGGCCCGTATCGGAGCGTGGGTACAGGGTGCGGAGCAGGGCGATTCCATGGTCGGGGCTGAAGACCTGCTGCCATTGCTCAAAGGCGGTGACCCGCGCGACGTCGAGCACGCGCAAGTCGCCGACCATCAAGTCAGCCAGGTTTCCTTCCAAGATCGTGGCCACCTGCCAGGGGGTGAGTAACTCCTCGCCAAGAAGCAGGTCGCGAAGCGACTGACCCGCACCGGCCGCCTGACGCTGGAGGGCTGCCAGTGTGCCGGGCTC
>CALLZJ010000110.1 GCA_937858435.1 uncultured bacterium | reverse complement strand
TGAGCCGGCGCAGCGCGGCGATGGCGGAGGCTTCCACCTTGCCTGCGAAACGCAGGCGTTCGCTGCGCCCGCCCAGCGTGGCAACCACGGCCTTCAGCACGTCGGCGCGCGGATCGCGGACCTTGTAGATGCGATGCCCGAACCCCATGATCTTCTCCTTGCGGGCAAAGGCGTCACGAAGCCAGGCCTCGACCCGGTCGGGCCCGCCGATGCCGCGAAGCACGTCCATGACCTTCTCGTTGGCGCCGCCGTGGAGGGGCCCCTTCAGCGCGCCGATGGCCCCCACGATCGAGGAGTGCAGATCCGAAAGCGTCGAGCAGATCACCCGGCTGGTGAACGTGGAGGCGTTGAACTCATGCTCGGCATAGAGGATAAGCGAGAGGTCGAAGGCCTTCACATCCGCCGGCGTTGCTTCCTTGCCTTCGAGGATGTAGAGGAAGTTGGCCGACAGACCCAGGTCGGAGCGTGGCGGCACGGGCTTCTGTCCCTTGGCCAGCCGGTAGCTGTCGGCGACGATCAGCGGAATCTGGGCGAGCAGGCGCTCGGCCTTGCGGACGTTGGCGGCGTGGCTGTTGTCCGCGACGTCCGGGTCGAAGTGGGCCAGAATGCTGACGCCGGTCCGCACGATGTCCGTGGAGTTGGTGCCCGGGGGCAGCTTGGCGAGCAGCTCGCTGAGCGGGGCCGGGAGCCGGCGGGCGGCGCGCTCCCGCTGGAGGAAGGCGTCGCGCTGGCTGGCGTTGGGCAGTTCGCCGTGCAGAAGGAGAAAGGCGACTTCCTCGAAGGAAGTCTTGGAAGCCAGTTCGCCGATCGGATAGCCGCGGTAGCGGAGCCCATCGGCCACGGTGGAGATCGCCGACTCGCCGGCAATGACGCCTTCCAGACCCGGCGAGTAGACTTCGGTGGCAGGGGCGGCTGCGCTCATGGTGGCTCCTGGGTCAGGGGGCACGGGGATCGGGACCGAGCTAGCGGCCTTGAGGTTATTCTCGCAGCCGGCATCAGGGTTGCCAAGGGCGGATGCGTGGTTGGCTAGTCCAATGGCGGGGTGGGGGCGGATCCTGGTTGAAAGGGGCCTAGTTCGGCAGCGCGTGGGCGCGGGCAGACGGAAGCGCGAGGGCCAGTTGCGCGATCTCTTCTGGCCGATTGAAGAAATGGGTCGAGACCCTCAGCAGAATCCCATCCGCATGTTCGACCAGGTTGATCTCGATGCGATGCTTTTCCCAAAGGTGCCGGCGCAGGAGCGGAGAATCATGGGGCGGCAGGCGAAAGGCGGTCAGCCCACCACGCAGTTCGGGTGACACGGGAGTGACACAGCTAAACCCAGGCGAGGCGGACAGGTGTTGGCGTACTTGCGAGCCGAGGTCGAGTTGCCGCCGACGGACGGCCTGGAGCCCCACTTCCTCCATGCACTCCACGGCGGTGGCGGCGGCCAACCACGGGCAAACGTCGCGGCTGCCCGCAAACTCGAAAGACCGCAACCAGGGTGTGCTACCGAACTCGTCCCGGACATGGGGTCGGTTCCGGTCGAAGTGCCACCCCCAACTGACTTGCAGTGGCCGCAAGAGTTCCGTGCGGTCGGCGGCGACGTAGAGGCAGCCCGCACCCAGGGGCGCCAGGAGCCACTTGTGCAGATTGGAGGCATAGAAGTCCGCTCCGATGGCATCCAGTTGGATGGGAATCATGCCCGGGGCGTGAGCGGCATCGATGACGGTCAGGATGCCCCGCTGCCGGGCTGCCGCACAGATAGGAGCCACGGGCACCACCAGGCCGGTCGTGTGCAGCACGTGGGAAAGAAAGAGCACGCGGGTCGTGGGCCGCAGGTCCGCGATCACGGCCTCCGCCAGAGCCTGGGGATCGGCACTCAGGATGGGCAGCTTGAAGACGCGAAGGACCAGGCCCAGTTCGACAGCCGTGCGCTCCCAGACCCAGTGCATGGCCCGGTATTCGTGATCGGAGAGCAGGATCTCGCCGGGCACCCGAGGCCGCAGCGACCGAGCCACGAGGTTGATGGCTTCGGAGACGTTGGGCGTGAAGATCAGCCGCTCGGGCCCGCCGCCCAGGAATGCGGCGACCCGGCAGCGGGCCGCCCAGAGGGCGGGCCCGACCGATCGCCACAGGAAGTCGGTGGGATTGGCATAGAGCTGCTCGCGCCAGGCAGCAAGGGCGGCGTGGACGCGCTCGGGGAGCAGCCCGTAAGAGCCGGTGTTGAGATAGACGAGCCCGGGAGCCAGGCGCACGGCGGCACGCTGCTTCTGCCAGTAGGCCTCGTCGTGGCCGCGCGCCGCTGTGCCGTCGCTCACGCCTTCTCGAGCTTGGACTCGCCCTTCATCAGATGGATGAGCTTGGCTTTCACCCGCTCCTCGTGCTCGATCTCTTCCTTGGTCATGGGAGCGAGCCCGACCTCTTCGACCGCGTTCAGGTCGTCCAGGCTAGGCAGCTTCTTGTCGGAAGCGTCGGCCAGCTTGGGCTGCGGCACCGTGAAGTGCGTATCGCAGCGCTTGCAGTGGATCGATCGGCCTGCATACGCGGAAGGCACCTGGCCACCCGCGCCGCAGCGCGGACAGTTCAACCGAATCGTCGTTTCCATCGCTTGCCTCGCAGTGTCACACCAGAAAAAGGCAACGTCAAAGCCCAGTCCCTGGGGTTCGTCTGCTCGTCCATTCAGGCCGGTCAACCTAAGTCACTGGCTCGGCGGGGATCGATCGCGCGGGACGATCAAGCTGCTGGTAGGTTCTTCGGTCCGCGAATCTTTCCCATTTAAACATGTTTCCCACCAACTTGCCAGTGGAACTGCCGATTTCTCCCAGCCCTGGACCTGATACAAACGGACCCGGCCAAGCCGACCTTTACCGCCCGGCCACAACGCCAGCCTCGGCTCGGGCGCGTAGCCGGGCCCAGACTCCGCTCTGCTGCAGCGTGGCCGCGAACTCCTCCGCCACCACCCGGGCGCCCGCGGCCTGCACGTGCACGACGTCGGCCAACCACTCGGGCTTGTCGACCAGGCGCCGATAAGGATTGGCGACGGGGATGTTCATCTCCTGGGCCACTTCGTTCATGGCCGCATGATAGGACTCGAAGTGCCGCTGCAACTGGCCGATGCGGGGATACTGCACCTTGGGATTGAACGACTTGGTCTTGAAATGGCGTTCGAAGTGCTCGGGCGTCGGGGCCATGGCCTGCAGGCCGAACACCACCTCGCAGCCGTGCAGCCGGGCCAGCGTCGCCAGGTGCCGCAGGTTGTCCTGGTATTGGCCACGGTGCGGCAGCGGCAACTCCGCGTCCGTGTAGCGGATGTGGTAGGT
>CALLZJ010000109.1 GCA_937858435.1 uncultured bacterium | reverse complement strand
CCGAACCCGCCGCCCGAGCGGAGCGACTGCGGGACTATCATCGCCGGCAAGCGGCGTATCTGGCCGATGGCCGCGTGCCGCCCCGCGCCGGGGAGCGTGTCGATGTCTCCAAGCGCCGCATCGAGGTCAAGCTGGAGGTAGCTCTGCATCCGGAGGCCCCAGCCCCCGCTGGTGCGTTGCCGCCCGCTCCGCCCGGCTTGGAAGCAGCGGACGAGGACTTCTGGCGGGCCCTGGCGGCCGACACGCAGCACAACGAGGGACGCCGGCGCCGGGCCGTGCATGAGCTGCTCGCCGAGGTGGGCCCCGTTCGACCCGAGGCCATCACCCGTCGGCTCTACAAGGAGATCCTCGGAACCGATCTCGACGATCCCTACCTCGGCCTGGGGACGATCCTGGACCCGAAGCCGTGAGACGAAGGCCCAGTCGGAGCGGGGGCAGCGTTTACGTGTAACGCACGGGCTGCTTGCCCGCGTCGGCCGGCTGCCGCCGCATCTGTCCCAGGCCCCGCATCGCGCTCACCACCCCGACGCCGGCGGCACAGCCCCAGATGATGGCGAGCAGAGCGATCTGCTGCTGGGCCTCCTCGACGCGGACGATTACGAGCCAGGAAGTGACGCCGGCCGCGACCATGGCCGAACCGCCGAGCAGGATCGTGGCGAGGCCGGCCCAGCGGACCCGAGCCACCTCGGCGTCGGGCAGCGGGATGCCCATCTCCAGGGACTTGAGCCGTTCCAGGTGGTCCATTTCGCGGCGCCGCCGTTCGAGGAGCAGGCCGCCGATGAGGGCGACAAAGAGGATGAGCAGGCCGGCACCGATCATGGCCCAGACGGCGACTTGATCGCTGATGTTCATGGGACTTCTCGCTTGGTTGGATTCGGTCTCAGGGACAGAGCGGGCAGCTCCCTAGGAACTTCTTCGCCCCGAGCGGCGGCGGGATTTCACCCGCGCTGGCGGTCGTGGGGCCGGCCGACGGGCAGTCGACCGGCGCTGCGGCGCCTTGGGCTTGCTCGCCGGGGTGCCGCCCAGGATGAGGTTGTCGGCCTGTGGATCGCAGCCGGGCCGGTGGAAGCGGACGTCGTCGTAGCCCAGCCGCTGCTTGAGGGCGAGGAGTTCTAGGGCCTGGGCCCGACTGAAGCGCTGGATGGGGCCAAGCTGCCGGGCCAGGATGAGCATCCGGCAGTAAGCATCGATGATCTCCGTATTCCAAAAGGCGACTTCGGGGGTGGGGCCGAAGCTCACCGCGCCATGGTTGGCGAGCAGGATGGTGTTGCAGTGCTGCACGTAAGGTAGCACGGTGTCGGCAAACTTCTGGGTGCCGGGCGTCTCGTAGGGCGCGAGCGGCACCTCGCCGAGAAACACCTCCACCTCCGGCAGCACGCACTTGGGCACCGGCTCATGGGCGATGGCGAAGGCGGTCGCATGGGGCGGGTGGGAGTGGACCACGGCCCGGACGTCGGCCCGGGCCTTGTAGATCGAAAGATGGAGCAGGATCTCGCTGGTGCGGGGGCGGGGGCCACGAAGCTGCCGCCCTTCCAGGTCCACGACGCAGAGTTCGTCGGGATTCAAGAACCCCTTGCAGACCATGGTGGGGGTGCAGAGCACCTCGCCGGGGCTCAGGCGATAGCTGATGTTGCCATCGTTGGCGGCCGCGAAGCCCTTGGCGTAGACCCGCCGGCCAATCTCGCAGATCCATGTCCGGGCTTCCGCTTCGGTCATGACGGGGTCGTGCTCCTGAACTCGGGCCGGGCCAAGGCGGGGGCGTCGGTTCGGGGACGCCAAGGCCGGCGCGGCTGCTATGCTGGACAACATGATCGTATTCGAAAACCGGCCCGGCAGCTAACTCCGATCTTGGCCCCGCACCATCGGGTCAACCTCGGCCATGAGCTGCCCACGTCGGTGCGGCGGCGGAGTAGCAGCCATGCCCCCCATCTCCCGACCGCCCGACTGGCGGCTGCCCGACGGCGT
>CALLZJ010000108.1 GCA_937858435.1 uncultured bacterium | reverse complement strand
ACGGCATCCGAGATAAGCTGGTGACTGGAGTTCAGACGTGTGCTCTTCCGATCTCGCCATGCCCTGGTGCCCCCGCTCGACTGGCTGCTCGCGCCGTTCTGCATGCTCAGCTTTTACCGCCCCTGGCAACGCAAGCATCAAATCCTGAGCTGGATTGTCGTGCCCGTCATGGTCGGCCTGGCCGTCTACTTCGCCGTCGGCGACATCCACCCGACGCTGAAGGGCTCGGTCGATCTGGCGATTGGCCTGGCCCTGGGCTATGCCGCCTTGTGGTATGCTCTGGCATTGGTGCGCCTGGTGGGCTGGCGGCTCATGGGGGCTCCGCCCGAACGTCACCCCCTGCCCGCCTGGCGCGGCCCCGTGCCGGGCACCGAGCCAACCGCCGGCGCGTGAACCGACTCACGAACCCAAACCGGCAATCATTTCCTCGGCCTGCTGCGGCGTGACGCTGAGATGACAGTCGTCATTGACGAGCAGACAAGGTGCGCCTTCGCATGCCCCCAGGCATTCGGCGAACTCAAGCGTGACCTTGCCGTCGGTCGATGTCTCGCCGGGCCGCAGATGGAGCTTGCCGCACAGGTGGGCCAGGAGTTCCTCGCCGCCCCGGAGCATGCAGGGAAGACTGCGGCAGACCCAGACGCGATGCTGGCCCAACTTGCGGTCCGGGTCGCGGAAGAAGCCGTAGAAGCTGAGCGTATCGTGCACCTGGGCCGGGTGCAGCTCGAGGAGTTCGGCGATCTCCCGGATCGCTTCCGCCGGCACGCAGCGCAGCTCATCCTGCACCATGTGGAGGGCGGGCAGAGTGACCGCTTGCTTGTTGGGATAGCGGGGGAACAAAGCCTGAATGCGTTCGCGTAGCGCGGGACTGAGCATGGGCATGAATGGGCTACCTTCTTAACCTGCGTCCGCCGTGGCGATGGCCGGGCGAAACGCGTCACCGATCGAGTTCCGCCGCGATGACGTTGAGACTGCCCAGGATGGCGACCACGTCGCTGAGCGTATGTCCCACCACCAGATGCGGGAAGAGGGCAAAGTGGATGAGCGAGGGCGGCCGCGTCCGGCACCGCCAACTCCGTTCGCTGCCGTCCGCGACGATGTAGAAGCCCAGCTCGCCGTTGGCGGTTTCGGTCGCGCCGTAGACCTCGTCGACGGGGGTCTTGAAGCCGCGGTTGGTCATGATCAGCTCGAAATGCTGGATCAGCCCTTCGATGCTGCGCCAGGTCGCTTCCTTGTTGGGCATGACGACCTTGCCCTCGACGTCGACGTTAATGGGTCCACTGGGGAGGTTTTCCAGCGCCGCCGTCACGATCTTGAGGCTCTCCTTCATCTCTTCCATGCGGACGAGATAGCGGGAGTAGCAGTCGCCGTCGGTGGCACAGATAACCTGAAAGGCCGACTGCAGGTCGGGATAGGCGAGGTAGGGCTCGTCCTTGCGGAGGTCGCGTTCGACGCCGCTCGCCCGAGCGATGGGGCCGGTCGCCGAGTAGTTGATGGCGGCCGCCTTTGAGAGCACGCCGATGCCCTTCATCCGCTCGACGAAGATGCGATTGCGGTTGAGCAACCGGGCCACGTCGGCCAGGACCTTGGGCAGGCCCCGGATGAACGTGCGGCTCGGGTGGAACCGCTGGCCCGAGGCTTGCTCGCAGAGGTCGTAGATGAGTTCACGTTGGTGGAAGGCGTACAGGAAGGCGGTGAAAGCACCGAGGTCCAGCGCGCAGGTGCCAACGTTGAGCAGATGATCTTGGATGCGACCCAACTCGGCCAGAATGGTGCGGAGGTACTTGGCCCGCGGCGTCAGCTCCAGGCCCATGAGCTTCTCGACGACGTGGTGCCAGGCGATCTCATTGGCGATCGGCGAGATGTAGTTCATCCGATCGACGACGGTCACGTACTGGTTGTAGTTCAGGTCCTCGCCGAGTTTCTCGAAGCCGGAGTGCAAGAAGCCGATGTCGGGCACCGCCTTGACCACGGTCTCGCCTTCGAGAGTGAGCAACAGGCGGAGCGTGGTGTGGGTGGCGGGATGCTGTGGGCCGAAGTTGAGCGTCCACAGAAATTCCTGCTCGGCCCCTTGCGCCTGGTTGGCATCGACGAGTTCAAGCGGCATGGGAACGGTCCGTACGAGAGAGAAACGCGCTGGGGTCATGATATGGGCCAGGCCGTCGCCCTGCGAGCACGCCTGCGGGCCGAAGCCACCGCCGCGGCACATGAAGGCAATCTCATGAGATAATGAGTTGTTTTTAAGGGGGCTTTCTGATTGCTAGGAATCTGAAAGCTCTCTTAGACTCAGTCATGGCGTTGAGTCGCCATGCCAGGCCACCGTTCAATTGTTCACGTCATCACGGTCTGGTTGCATCTCTTACTCGTCCCGTCGTCCGAAGGAGTCCAAAGCATGCGTCGAGTCCAAGTGAAGCGGGGAGCGTTCACACTGATCGAGCTCCTC
>CALLZJ010000107.1 GCA_937858435.1 uncultured bacterium | reverse complement strand
GGCCTACGGCCTCGCAGGATGGCATGAGCTAGCCTGAGTGGAGCGCACGGGTCTCGAGCCAGGCCGCCAGGTGGGAAAACCAACTCTGGGCGTCGGCCTCAAACTCGAGCGTGTGGTGGCCGCCGGGAATGACCCGCAGAGTCACGTCGGGGCTGTTCCACCCGGCCACCCAGCGGCGCGTGGGCCCATTGTGGATGATGCGGTCGTGCTCGCCGAGCATGAGCAGCGTCGGGAGACGCAGACGGCGAGCCAGCCCCCGCAGATGCCGATCAAGCCAGACACTTTCCACGAGGAGCCGGGCCGTCGCCGTCCGCAGCGCCAGGGCATCGTCCCGGAGAAAGGCCTGGGCCGGGGCGGTTGCGGTGAACAATTCGGGATCATTGAGCGGGATGGGAAACTGCTTCGCTGGCCGAAGCAGGCGGGCTGCCAAGATGCGAAGCCGTGTGGCGAGAGGCGGCGCGACTTGGGGGAAAAAGCCGGGACCGATGAGGATAATACCCTGGAACAGCCACGGCCAGCGGGCAGCGATGGCCGCCGCCACCTTCGCGCCCCAGGAGACTGCCAGCAAGAAGCACGGCCGGGGTGGGTTGCCGACGAACTGCTGACGAAACTCGAAGACGTCGGCCACCAGGCGCTGCCAGGAGGGGGCGTCGCCCCGGTGGTGAAAGTTGAGGCCCGAGCCGCGCCGGTCGAGGAAGCCCACGCGGTAGCCCAGACCGGCGAGCCGTTGGCAGCTCGAGCCATACCAGCCGCCATGGCTTTGGATGCCGTGCAGGTAGATGATGTCGGCTCGATGTGTGCCGGGAGGTTCGAAGTGCCGCCACAGACCACGGTAGCCGTCGGAGGCGGTCCAGGTTGCGATGGTTTCCATGCCCACAATGTATGGCCTTGAGTCCGTTGACCGTGCTTGTTCGCGGCAGGCAGCTTAGTGCTGAAACAACCAAGCGACGAAGACCGAGGCGGCGTAGAGCCCAAGCAAAACGGGTCCCCGCGAGCGGCCTATCTGGTTCGAACGCAGGGGATAGAGACACAGGAGGGTTGCCACTCCGAAAAGAATGCTGCCGACAACCGCGGTGGGCTTGATTTCGAAGGGGCGCAGCAGGCCCGTGATTCCGACAATGAGCAGGCAGTTGAAGATGTTACTGCCGAGGATGGTGCCAATGCCGACCTCATCGTGGCCCCGGAGCTTGGCAATGACGGCCGTGGCCAGTTCGGGGGTCGAGGTGCCCAGGGCTACCACGGTGGCCCCTACGAAAAACGGATTGAGGTTGAGCCATTCACCCAGCTTGACCCCGCCTTGGACGATCAAGGTGCCGGCCACGGCCAGGATGCCCAGTCCCAGGAGGCCGATGGCCAGAGCGGTGAGCCCCTGTCGGGCCGTGGACTTGGGCGGGGTGGTTCCCCGTTCATGGAGGGCATGCCGGGCTGCCAGGAACAACCAGCCGGCAAAGAGGGCTAATGAACCGATGGCTTCCCAGCGGGCATAGTAGCCGTCGGCCAGGATCGCGAGGACGAGCAGGGGTACGACCAAAGCGATGAGGTACTCGCGGCGCTTGGCCTTCCAGTTGAACGGCAGCGGGCCAATGCACAGCACTAGCCCGAGGATCAACCCCACATTGGCGATGTTGCTACCGAGAGCGTCGCCTAGGGCCACGGCTGGGGTGTTGGCCAGGGCGGCGTTGATCGCCACTGAGACTTCGGGGCTCGAGGTTGCAAAGGCGGCCAAGGTGGCGGCTGCCAGCGCTTTGGGCATGCGGAGCCAGCAGGCTAGCCCGAGCACACCCCGTACAAACAACTCTCCACCCAGCCCGGCCAGGACGACGCCGGCGAGAAGCTCCCAGATTCCCGTCATGCCCGCTCCCTACGTGCCCACTCCGCTTAAGGCGCAACTGCCATCACTATACGGAGCCTGGAAGCTGGGTGCGTGACCTCAAGGGATAGTTAGCGTCGTGCCGGGAGAGAGACGCTCGGGGTCGGCCAGCACGTTGGCATTGGCCTTGAAGATGTCGACAAACCGTTGACGATTGCCGTAGTAGTGCTCGGCAAGGGAGAATAAGGTGTCGCCGGCCGTCACGACGTGCTGGCGGGGCATCGGCCGCCATTCCTGCCGGTCGGGTGCCATGGGGCGAAGCGACGCTGGCGGCGGCGGTGGCGTCGGCGTCCGAGACGGGGGCGCGGAGTTGGCATGGCTATCGACATCGCCTGCCTCCAGCCGCACCTGAGTGCCTGTGACGGGGGGCTGCCGGGTTTCCACCTCGTCTGGCACTGCCGCACTCTTGGCCACAGCCGCACCTTCCGATCGGAGAGCGGAGTGGGACGGACCTGCACCGTGTCCATAGAAGGAAATGGCGACAGCCAGGGTCAGTCCCAAGCCCAGGACCAGGCCCAGTTTTGCATCATGGGGCATGCCCACGACTCCGAAGAGGCGATGTACCAAGGGGCTCCGATCTGAAGTCTGGCACACGACGTCGGGTCAGGAGGCGGATGGACAGAAGTCAAGAGCCCCGGCTCGCCGCTTGTGGCCGACTCAGCCCGCACGGAAGGCACAGCTTGCCGACGTGGACAGACGGCAGGACCTACGATTTCGGGTCCAGTTGGACCTTCTCGTAGAGCAACTCCACCAACTGCTCCAGAAGCGGCAGGTAGTCGGTGCTGGCGATGACGCTTACCCGGTGCAGCAAGTCGCGGCGGCGAGCGATCAAGTCGGTGAAGTGCTCGACGCCTTCCTCGGTGAGCGGCCCCCCGGTGCCATGCAGGGAAGCGAGTTCCGCCAACTCCGCATCGCTGAAGCGGGCGGCCCGTTCGGGGTGGCGCTGCAGCCAGTCCCAGAGTACGGGCTGCTCAGCCTGGAGTTCGGCGTCGGAGGGACGGGCCACGGAATCAGGCACGGTGGCAGGTGAGAGCAGTCTTTCGACGGGGGTCTGGACCAGTTCATGGACCGTGAGCCCCAGGGCGGAGGCACAGGCGTGCAGGGTGCCGGCCTGGAGACGGGCCGTGGGATCAAGCAGGATTTTGCGTGCGGTGAGGCGATTGAGGCCCGCCCGCTCGGCAAACTCACTCTGAGTCCAGCCCCGTTCCCGCACCAGCAAGGCGATCTTCTGGTTGATCGACAAGGTAGGGGGCATGGACGCATCTCGGGCACCGGTTTTCGTGCTGGTCCTATCCTCAGAGTTCGCGGCGTCTGTCGCAAGGGGCCAGTGCCGTCCCGCAAGAGATTCAGCGTGGCAGGAACAGTCGCCTCTGGGTCCATAATCCCAGGCCGGCGAGGACCAGGAACCCGGCGAGGCTGAGCCAGCGCACGGGTCCGGCGGCGAAGATCACCGCGCCGTTGAAGAGGATGAAGACCATGAAGCCGTGCAGGAGGAAGGCAAGCCAAAGTGGCCGCCGATCACGGCTCGCGGGGGCGGCCCACCACCAAAGTGCATCCGCGGCCCACAGTCCAGTGAAGGCGTAAGTGATGAAGATACCCGGTCCGAAGCCAGCCTGGTCCTGGACGAAGTCGAAGGCCTCCTGGTGCGACCAATGGTGATAGACGTGGAAGGCGGCGGCCACGTGGATCAGGTAGACCGCGGCGGCGGCGATCCACAGCCAGCGGGCGGAGCGCCAGAGGCGAGGCTGACCGGAGAGTTGGCAGGCCACACTGGCGAACCAGAGGGCCAAGGTGAGCCAGATCGTGGCGGCGACGGCGAGGTGTCCGGTCGGCGTGGGCGGGGGCATGGCGGCCACTCCCGGCGCAGCGAAACAGCCCGGGATGTGTCCCGGGCTGTGCGGTACTTCGAGGTCGACTAGCCGCCCGGCGGCGGCGTGAACTGCATGCCGGGGCCACCTGCACCACCGCCGCCACCCGAGCCGAGGTTGGCCGGCGGAATCACCGAGGGATAGCGCTTGAGGTCGTAGAAGAGCAGGGTACAGGCGGCGATCATTGCCATGAGCGACAGGCCCAGGAGGACGGTGTAGGCGTCGTTCTTGGGCTTGGGCTTGAATTCAGCCAGGCTGGGTCGGGACATCGCTAGACTCCTGAGTCGGCAGCGTGGAGCGGCCGTTACTGGGGCATGGTGGAAATGATGCGGCTGGCGACGATGTCGTCCTTTTGCACGTTCTTCTTGGCCTTGGCGTCGAGCAGCTTGGCGATCGCTTCATGCGGCGAGACCTCGATGATGGTCACCTGGCCGAGATAGACCGGCGTGGGATTCAGGCGGTAGAGCTGCAGTGTGTGGCCGCGCACCAGGCCGGCATCGCTGCCGATCGAGATCGAAACCAGACCAGCCGAGGCATCAACCTGCTTGACGACGCCCTGCACGTCAGCGGGCGGCTGCGGGGCCTGGGAAGGCGTGGCCGCCACCGGGCCGCGACCCGGCATGCCGCCGCCCGTAAGGCGGACCGTCAAGCTCTCGATCTCGGCGAGCTGATCCTGAACCGTCTTCTCCAGTTGCATGGCCCGTTCGCGGAAGGTGTTGGCCGCGACTTCGGCCTGCGTCTTGAGATTCAGGGCGTTCGTGCGGTCAGTGGTCAGGTCGGCGATCTGGGAGTCCTTGGTCTTGATGGTCTCGTAGAGCCGGGTCGCCTCTTCACGCCGCTTCTGCAACTCGGCGACGGCTTCGTCGAGGGCGATCTGGACTTGGACGAACTTGGACTCGGCCGACCGGTAGCGGTTGGTGGCCGCGGTAAGCTGGTCGTCCTTGTCCTTGAGTTCACGGTTGAAGTTTTCGCGGGCCGTGGCTGCGGCCGTGTTCAAGTTGCCAATTTCCGCCCTGAGGCTGGCTCCTTCTTCGTCCTTGGCCCGCAGGTCCTGCTGCGCAGCGCGCAACTGGTTCTGCAGCTTCTGGGCGGCGGCAAACCAACTCTGGCCCGATTGCGGGTCCTTGTTGAGCTGATTGATCGTCACGGCGAAGCCGAGAAAGACCAGGCTGAAGAAGAAGATGAAGAACGTCAAGATTTTCCCGATCACCGTCATGATCGTTCTCCCAGCAGCTCGCCGGCGGGGGACGCCAACCTTTGGTCGCTGGCCCCGCGCGATGCCAGCATGAGCTATGCCGCCTTTGGGCGAGAGTGTCAAGGGCACCTTGGGAAGCACGGCGGCTTGCAACCGACTGTATGGCCTGGAAGGCCACTGAGCACCGCCGACAAGCCTCCCAACTTCTCCAAGTTACCCGACGCCATGGGTCGTGTCTACCGTTCATTCAGCGAGGCCCGCGGCCGGAAAAGCCGCGGACAGGCCTCTTCCTGTACGTTTAGTCCCGCCACCAGGTGACGAGCTTGAGCATTGGATTGGGTTCTTGACGCATGGGCTGGCCGGTCGCGGCTGCTTCCCGGAAGGCTTCCTCCCAGGCGTCGGCCCGGGCCGGGATGTCCTTGCGGCCCGACATCTTCTGTAGCGACTGGTGGGCCCGGTACTTGATCGCCACGTCGCGGTCATCCCGCAGGACCTTGACCAGGGCACCGGCCGCGTCATGGTTTTCATGATTGCCGAGCGAATCCGCGGCGGCGAGCCGCAGGTCGGTCGGCAGTTCACGATTGTGCACAATGCCAGTGAGCGTCTCGATCGTCACTGAATCCTTGACCTGACCCATGCCCCGCACGGCCGCAATTCGGACCGGCAAGCCACGAGCGTCGGCATTGATCTCGGCGCCGTAGAAGTCAATGAGCATCCGGGGGACCCTGGGGTCATCCAGTTCCACCAGCCGTTCGATGGCCAGGGCGCGGTTGATGGGATCGCGTTCTTGAGCGGCTGACGTCGTCAAGACCCGCATCAGCACTTCGGGATCTTCCTTCTTCCACCAGGAGCCCTTGGTGTCGAGCGTGACGAGGGCCCGGCGGCGCATGTCGCCGTCATGGGAAGAAGCGAGCACTTCGAGCGGCTCAGGGCGGTTAAAGACCAGGTCCCAGCGGTAGCTCATGTTGGCCCAGACCCCCGGCTCGTTGCTCCGCGAGGTGACGTCCTCCCAGAGATGGCCGCAGCCGGCCATTCCAGGCAGCAGGCAGACCGCCAGTAACAGCCGACAAGGCCAGTGGGGTGCCTGGGACGGGCAAGAGGGGTAGAACGACATATTCGCAGTCCTGGTAAGCGACGATTCCAGAAAGAAGCCTGGCTTGTCGGCCAGGGGGAGCCTTTCGAGCGGTCTTGCCGCCCCATTCTCGCCAGGGTGCGGGGAATATCAGACCCGGCAGGCAAGTCAAGCGGGAATCTGGGCAGATTCTGCTTCAGCTAGGGCGAAGCTTGAAATATAATTCCGTATGTCCTCTAGCCGGGGCGACCCGCCGGGTGGCCCGCGGTTGGCTATCGTTTTTGCGTTTCTCGATGAAGCGGCCTATGCCTGCTACCGAACGCAAGTCATTGGCCCAGTTGATCCAGCGGCTAAAGCTCGTGCCGCCTTCGCAACTGGACGAATGCCTCCATGAACTAGGTCCGCAAGCCGACGACGAGGCTCTGTACTCCCTCATGGAGCGCAAGAGCTACCTCACGGCCTTGCAGATCGACAAGCTGCGTAAAGGGGACACCCAGGGCTATTTCCTGGGCAACTATCGCCTTCTCTACAAGATCGCCTCGGGCAGCTTCGGTCGGGTCTACCGGGCTGATGATCCCAATACCGGGCGCGTCGTCGCCATCAAGGTGCTGCGGAATCGGCATAGCGAAAAGCCCGAGATCATCGAGTCCTTTGAACGTGAAGGCCGAGTGGGGATGTCCTTGCGACATCCCAATATCGTCGAGATCTTGTCGGTCGGGAAGGAGCCCACCACCAAGCAGTACTTCATCGTGATGGAGTTCGTGGAAGGCGGCAACCTCCGGGACATTCTGGCGATTCGCAAGCAGTTTGAGGTTCCTGATGCGTTGAAGATTCTCGAAGACGTCGCCGCGGCTCTGACCTACGCCTTCGCTCGGGGGGTCACCCACCGCGACATGAAACTCACCAACGTGCTCATCGCCTCCCAGGGGACGGCCAAGGTCGTGGACTTCGGCTTGGCCCAGATCTTCTCCAAGGCTTTCATCACCGAAGATGACAACGTTGGCCGCAGCGTGGACTACATCGGTCTCGAACGGGCCACCAATGCCCCCGCCAACGACGTCCGCAGCGACATCTATTTCATCGGCTGCATCGGCTATGAGATCATGTCGGGCCGGCCGCCCCTCACGCTCACCAAGAACATTCAGGAGCGCAAGGCCCGGGACCGTTTCTTGCGCGTCCGGCCGCTTCGGCCTGAGGAGCTGCGCGGGTCGCCCCAGCAAGTGGCCCATGCCATTCGCCTCATCGAGACCATGATGACGGTCGACCCCGCCCAGCGGTATCAGACGCCGAACCAGTTGCTCGATGCCATTCGCACCTTGCGCTCCGACGCTGGCCATCGCGATCCCATGCAGTCGATCGGGCCGCGCTCGGCGCCGTCCGTGTTCATCTTGGAAAGCGATGAGCGGCTGCAGGATGCCTTCCGCGAGAAGATTAAGAACATGGGCTACCGGGTGCTCATTGCCAGCGACCCGGCCCGAGCGCTGGAGCGCTTCCAGATGCACCCGTACAACGTGCTCATCGTCGATGCCGACACGACGCAGCGCGAAGGGCTGCGGGCACTCAACAACGTGCTCCTCAAGGCTCGGGCCCAGTCGATCGAATGCCATGGCATCGTCGTGATCGACCCGAAACAGAGCGACCTGCTCACGGCGATGGATCCCAACCTCGACATCGCCGTCTTGCATCGTCCGCTCAAGCTGGGTGTGCTGGCCGATCGCTTGCGGCAGGTGGCCCCGTTGGGTGGGTAGCGGTCGGTCTCTTTCGAATGAACCGGTCCCGTCTCTTGGGGGTCTTACCCGTTGCCGACGCCGCGCGGCCGGCGTAGCCTATCCGCTCATGGTGGGAGTAGCTCAACCGGTTAGAGCACCAGACTGTGGATCTGGGGGTTGGGGGTTCGAGTCCCCTCTCTCACCCTTGCCGCCGCCAATGGGCCGGTTCGGTCCGAAGGCCAGCCTCCTCGACGGCACCGCCGGAGCGGCTCCCTGCCATGAACCGCGACGCGCTGGCTAGCCAGTATCTCGATACGCTGCCCTTCCCGCCTTACCCCGTCCAGGAAGAGGCGCTGCTTTCGTGGTTCACGGCCGAGCAGGGGGTCATGGTCTGTGCTCCGACTGGCACGGGCAAGACGCTGATCGCCCAGGCTGCTCTGTTTGAAGCCCTGCACTCCGGCCACGTGGCCTACTACACCACGCCGCTCATTGCCCTCACCGAACAGAAATTCCACGAGATGCAGGCGGCCGCGGTCCGCTGGGGCTTTCGGGCCGAGGATGTCGGCCTGGTCACGGGCCATCGCCGGGTCAATCCCGAGGCCCGCATCCTGGTCGTCGTGGCCGAGATCCTGCTCAATCGCTTGCTGCACAGCGAGGCCTTCGACTTCAGCCAGGTCGGCGCCGTCGTCATGGACGAGTTCCATAGTTTTGCCGACCCGGAGCGGGGCATCGTCTGGGAGCTGTCGCTCGCCTTCCTGCCGTCCCACGTCAAGCTGTTGCTCTTGTCCGCGACGGTCGGCAATGCCGCCGAGTTCATGGTCTGGCTTGACCAGGCTCACGGGCGCAAGCTCGAACTGGTCGAGGGACGCGAACGCAAGGTGCCTCTGACCCTGGCCTTCGTACCAGATCAGCTCCTGGGTGAGCAGGCGCTCAAGATGGTGGCCGGCGACGAGGGAGCGCGCAAGACACCAGCCCTGGTGTTTTGCTTCAATCGTGACGAATGCTGGAGCGTGGCAGAACAACTCAAGGGGCTGGACCTGATCGCGGGACCCGCCAAGGTGCGGCTGGCCGACCTGCTCAGTGAGCACGACCTGACGCAAGGGGCGGGGCCCAAGCTGAAGCAGATTCTGGGGCGGGGGGGCGGCGTGCATCACGCCGGGGGGCTGCCCAAGTATCGCCGGCTCGTGGAACGGCTCTTTGAACAGAAGCTCCTCGCCATTGCCGTCTGCACCGAGACGCTGGCCGCGGGCATCAACCTGCCTGCCCGAAGCGTGGTGCTCACTTCATTGGTCAAGGGACCGGCTGGAAAGCAGAAGCTCATTGACGCCAGCACGGCCCATCAGATTGCCGGCCGAGCGGGACGACCGCAGTTCGATACCGAGGGGTTCGTCTTTGCCCTGGCCCACGAAGACGACGTGAAGCTGTTTCGCTGGCGCCAGAAGATGGCCCAACTCCCCGAGAAGTCCGGCGACCCGGCCGTCCTTAAGCAGAAGAAGGAGCTGGAACGCAAGAAGCCCGGGCGCAGCGACAAGCAACTCTACTGGAACGAAC
>CALLZJ010000106.1 GCA_937858435.1 uncultured bacterium | reverse complement strand
GGTCGCGTCACTGCTCTGGACCGCATCGACGGCTTTGCTCAACGTCCGTGGCAACGTGGTGTTGCCCGTGCCGCTTCCGGTCTTGCAGTACTGGTGCGTCCCGGTCACTCTCGGCGCGTGTACACTGCTGGCGGTCTTCACGGCCTTCCTGTTGATCCGGACGCGAATCGGCCTGATCTATGAAGTGGCCAAGATGAACGCCCTTCTGGGGCTCCCGGTCGGCCGGGTGCAGCGGATCAACGTCCTGAGCCTCTTCTTCATCATGCATCTGATCATCTGCTTGGCGGGCGGCGGTTGTGCCACACTGTTCACGTACCACCTTTTCGCGCTGCTGGAGCTGGACTTCTCCTGGCCGATGACCGCTGCTCTCCTGGCCGGGCTGGTCGTGGCCGTGGGCCTGGTCGTCGTTTACATGGTGACCGTGGTGGTGACCACCGCGGACGACAAGCTGAGCGGGGCTGCCCGGCCGACACCGGAGCGTCGCTGACCCCTTCTGAGATTTGAACCATGGCCGTTGCCGAGCCTCAGGTGCTGGTGCGATTGCAGACCGACCCCATCGACTTTACCAGCCTGGTCGAGTTGGTGCGGACGACGGCGGCCGGCGCCGTGGTGCTCTTCCTCGGGACTGTTCGGGAGTTCACAGGCGCGACCCGGACCGTCGCACTGGAGTATGAGGCCCACCCCGAGCTTGCGGTCAAGGAGATGAAGCGGATCGCGGCAGCGGCCCAGGAGCGCTGGCCCATCTTGGCGGCCGGCCTTGTCCATCGCCTGGGTCGACTCGAACTCGGCGCGGTCAGCGTCGCTGTAGCCGTGAGCTGTCCGCACCGCATCGACGCCTTTGCCGCGGGCAGTTTTCTCATCGACGAACTGAAGAAGTCCGTGCCGATCTGGAAGCGGGACCTGGCCACGGACGGCACCTCGGCCTGGATCGAGAATCGGCCCACTTGAACCGGGCCTCGGAAGCTTCGCCGCTATGACCGATGGCTACCTTGATTCTTCGACCGGCGCCTCGACGACCACCTTGGTCCTGCGCCAGTCGGCCGGGATCGTCGGGGCCGGACGCCGCCTTCTGGCCGTGGCCCGCAAGGAACTGATCCATATCCTCCGCGACCCGGCCACGCTCTTCTTCACGCTCGTCATCCCCATCATGGAGATGTTCATGTTGGGGTACGCCATCGACACCAATGTCCGCCGCATCCGCACCGTGGTCTTCGATCAGTGCCGCACCCAGGAGAGCCGGCGGCTGCTCGAGCAGTTCAAGAACTCGGATATCTTTCGCATCGTTGGCGAGGCCTTTACGGATGCGGAACTGCGGCGGGCCATCGTGGCCGGCGAGGCCCGCATCGCCCTCAAGATCCCCGAGGATTACACCCGCAAGCTGCTGGCCGGCGACACGGCCCAGGTGCTGGTGCTTGTCGACGGCTCCGAATCCAGCGTGGCCAGCACGGCCCTCAACGTCAGCAACGCCCTGACTCTGCGCGTCGCCCTGGAGCAGGTGCTCGGCGAACGGCTCCTACCCGTGGAGTCCAGGCCCCAGGTGCTCTTCAACCCCGACACCCGCTCGGCGAACTTCTTCATCCCGGGACTGCTGGTGGTCATGTGCCAGATGATGGCCGTCACGCTGTCGGCGGCGGCTATCGTCCGCGAGAAAGAGAATGGCACGCTCGAACAGCTCTTCATGACGCCGGTCAAGGCTGGCGAGCTGATCCTGGGCAAGATGGCGCCGTATGTCCTGCTGACGATGCTGGAGTTTTGTGCCATCGCCTTCCTGATGTGGCTGATCTTCCGCGTGCCGATCCATGGCTATTTCGCCACGCTCCTGGGAATCTTCCTGCCCTTCCTGCTGGCGATGCTGGCGATCGGTCTGTGGGCGTCGACCCGGGCCGCCACCCGCGATGCCGCCCAGCAGATCGCCATCGGCACGGTGATTCCGTCCATCTTCCTCTCGGGCTATGTCTTTCCGCTCGACTCGATGCCCAAGTTCTTCTGGTATGTGGCCCAGACGCTGCCGACCACCTGGATGATCGACGCCTCGCGTGGCGTCATCCTGCGCGGTGCGGGCTGGGAAGAACTCTGGAAACACGCGGCCGTGCTCTGGGGCATGGCCCTGTTCTTCATGGTGATGGGTGCTTCCAAGTTCCGCAAGCAGCTCTAGCTTGGGCTTGGTCGCCTTAATCAGGCAGAGTGACCATTTCACCGCCGTCGATGCTAATGAGGTCTGGCAGGATCGGATCAACGCTATACGCGAGAAAACGGACGGAGCCATCAACGAAGAGAAAGTTGCCGCCGCCTCCGTGAAGACTCCAGAAATGGAAACGGTCGCAGGGATTGGTGGTACGCCCTGGGCCAGTTGAACGGTAGGTAAGGCTGCACTGGGGATCGAATGGGAGGTAGGGCATAACCGTGCCCAAAACGAGTTCTGCGTTGGGCCCTCGGTGACCGCGTGTGTCGAAAGCAATGTTGGGATACCACCAGCCTCCTTGTCCGGAGTCCGGCGGAGGTCGTTCGCCAACGCATACGGTGTAGCTTGGCCCATCGCGCACTTCTGCCAGGCTACGGCCGGGTAACGTCCCAGCATATCCTTTTCCCACTCTGGAGTACCCACCGCTCGCCGCCAGGTACGAGCCGAATGCCGCCAGCGTGCCCCAGTCATCTTTCCGCGCCGCCAGCAACCGGGAGTCGGTGGGGCAAACGTAAAGGCGGATCACGGTGATGGCTCCAACATGCGGCGGAACCTGCATCGGGTTTCCCGAAATTGCACAAGCCTGAACCGATTGATCGTAGAGGGGCTTTTGATCGATATAGGGCAACAGGAGAGCGAGCCAGCTCAACTGGCGTTCAGGCATGAATCGATCGACCAGTGGCGGAGCTGGCGGGAAGCGGCCGTGATCGCCGTGGTAGAGGTGCAATGCCTGCCCAATCTGCCGCAAGTTATTCTGACAGCTTGTTCGGTCCGCCGCCCCGCGGACCCGTTGGATCGCCGGAAGTGCCTGTGAAATCAAGAACATGATGACGACTATGACAATCAGCGATTCAAGCAGCGTCATCCCTCTACGCGCTTTTGCCATGTCACACCTCAGGGAAAGTGTAGCACTGGAATCTGAACTTCATGGATGGCACCGTCGACCTGGACCGAAAGACATACAGTCCGCTCCGCTTCCGAAGCCGCCGTGGGAAACTCATTAGGGTCCATAACGAAAGTGAGTTCGAAAGGATGGCGGAAATAACTGGTAGCTCAACGGCGACCCCTGCAGGTAAAGATCGAACTTCGACTCGCTCGATCCTCCCTGTGAAGGGCTGCAGGCGGACCGCTGTCGCATACACTTTTCCACTCGAACCTCGTTTCGGTAGGACCACATCGCGTGGAATGCTCGTGATCGGGGGTTCGACGAACCCAGTAATGCCGATTTGGAGTCCGCGACGGCCTTGCCCTGCCACGTTTACGCGAATGGTAGCATCTACGGTTCCGGGGACGGACGTGTCCACCACCAGGCGAAGGCGAGTTACCAATCGACCGGCTGCTGTTCGATGCTCCCGTTCCGCGATTGTTGGGTCTTCGCGAAAGACCGATACACGACCCGAAGGCGTAAACTCAATGCTGACAATCTCGCGCTCGATGGTCGCCGGGTCACGAATTTCCACGATTTGAACCGTCTTGGTGCCGAGGAGAACACGCCCCAAAGCGATGCTGGGCGGAATAGCACTAGGCGCGGCCAATATCCGATCCACTACGAATTCCACAGCAGCCACGGGCTGTTGCGGATCGTTCGTTACAAACTCCAACCGCTGCCGGCTCTGTTGGCCGACTTCGCCTGCGACAGCCATGGCCATTCGGACACGGCGCTTGCTGCCAGGTGGGACCTCAGCGGCAATCGCTGGCCTGTAGACGCCGTTTTCCTCAACTTCAATTGGTCCACAGGAGCATGTCTTTCGAAAGCTCCCCAACTCTAGGACCTGCCCGCCGTGATTCTCCAACTCCGCTACCGCTTGCAATTGCTCACCGAGCTCCCGTTCACCCAGTCGAACCTCTTTCGGACTCACAAGAACTGGCGGCTTGGTAGCGTCGATCGTTCCGCCGCTTTTCCACGACGCTGGGCCTCCGCAGCCCCAAAAGGCAAGGACCGCCCATCCGACTATCCAGCATCTCGCAGAGATTTCGCTACCTCTGTTCACGGATGGCCCCCTATTACGCACGGCGGCGCTGCCAGAGCCAGATACTGAGAAGCACAAGCAACAGGCCGCCAGAGCCCAGCGAGAAATATGCCCAAAGGCCCTTCTCCTCCTCCAAGGTTGGCCTGCTCGGGGGTTGGATGCCGCGGATTTGCTCCTCAGGCGCCGCCACGGCTACGATTCTCTCAAGTGGCGTCTCCTCAGAAATTCGGCCCCCGGATTCATCTACCTGATAGCGCGTTCCACGAATGTTGTCATAGACCCAGGATCCGTGGAGAATGCCGAGCCTAAACTCGCTGTCCGGAACAGGCTCGTTGATGCGCATTTCCGAGAAGCGCATGGACATGATGGTTTGGACTTCACCTTTCACTACAATTCGACCTTCTATATGCACTGGAAAGCAGACCCCGCCAGGAAACTCGGCAAACTCCAAAACTCGAAACTCTCTTTGTCCCGGCTCTGGGGCTGCTCCTTCATCAATCACTTCGGTCACCATGCATCCTCGCTGCTTGTCCAACTTGATTCGGGTCTTCCACACGAGGGAGGGGTCGTCCTGATCCTGCAGGTCCAAATGAATGATTACGTGTTCGGCAGTTTCCTGTACCCGGCGTACTCGCTTCGCACGTTTGACCAACTCCGGAAGTCGATGCCACTCATGAGTCATGGGATAGGGGAGGTCGATGCCCGCATACCTCAGCACGTGGCAAAACGAGTCACAGTCCCTTTCCGCCCGGATTCCTAGTCTTACGCCACTCGTGAATTCCCCCTTAGAAAAGCAGCGCCCATCCCGGATAACCATGACCTGCCGCCCGCTCCCTGCCACGGTGACGACTTTGACCTGATCCCCACGCATTACAAACTCTCCGAGTTGCGGCAGGCTCCGCTGTTCAGAGGTTGGAAGATGCCACTCAACTCGGACTGAGCACCGAAGCGACTGAATGCTCTCTATCGTCGAGGCATGCCAGCGTAAGATGCTGTCCAGATCACTGAAAGACGTTGTGGCTAGCCAGAACCACGCCCAGCCGACTCCAGTCGCCATCCCTGGCCCCCCTACAAGAATGCAAGCTCTGGTGACTTCCCTCTAAGGGCACCAGTAGTAGGCAACTGTGCAGTTCTGAAAGTTGTTGCCACATTTGCCTTGGCATGGCTCATTCAGCGGATGCGGCGGTGGCCCAGGAACGATGCACTCTGAATTTTCCACGGGCATCACACATGTCCGAACAGCCTTGTCCTCATGCGTGTAGCACTTGCGATCCGAGCCCCACGAGCACTGATACCAGTTTGTAGATGTGGCCAAGCCTGCGCAGTTCGTATCGCGACACTCTGACACCAAGAACCGCTAGAAGGTGTCGGCCTGCACTTGGCCCCAGGACTTTGCGGTCGCGAAGACGAAAACTAGGCCAATCAAGACCGTAAGTAACAGCAGAGTTCGAGAGCGGTTCATTGATCGCCTCCTGTTTGGAGTGAGACAGACCTCAGCGCCATGCTACCCCCCTCCGCCAGAACGTCAAGCCATCGGAGCCAATTACTTTCCGCAGCCGCCTCCAGAGCTTCTTACAGCGGATACTTGGCCTTCAGGTCGCGGAGGACCTGCTTGAACTCGGTTGCGGTCTGGTAGCGGTCGCGGGGATCGCGTTCGACGGCCTTGCTGAGCATGGTGGCGACGGGCTTGGGCAGCTTGGGATTGATGTCGAGGGGATCCCGGCCCGGATCGTTGAGATGGCTGAGCATGGTCTGCAGCGACTGGCTTCCTTCCCAGGGCAGCCGGCCCGTGAAAGTCTCGAAGGCCGTCATGCCCAGGGCGAACAGGTCCACGCGCTGGTCGGTGGTGAGGCGCTTGATCAACTCCGGGGCCATGTAATTGGCAGTGCCAGTGCGATTGCCCGGCTTGCGGAAGTCGGCCGTGTTGGGCACGGCCAGACCGAAGTCGATGAGCTTGAGAACGTCGTCCCGATTGACCATCATGTTGCGGGGACAGATGTCCCGGTGGATGTAGTTCTGCTGATGGATGTACTCGAGCCCGTCGGTGGCCTGAATGAGATAATTGAAGCGATTGCCGTGGAGCTGGCGGGCTTCTGTCTCGATGAGGAAGTTGAGGCCGACTCCCTCGATGAGCTCCATGACCAGAAAGATCTCGCCGTCCGAGGTAATGCCCCATTCGTACGTGTGGACGCAATTGCGGTGGCGGAAGCTGGTGCTGACGATTCCTTCATGTGGCCGCTGCAAGCCGACGAAGCGGGCCTCGAAGCGTTCCGTTTTAACCTTGTCGAGAATCTTGAGGCAGACGGTACGGCCGAGCTTCTTGTCCCGGGCCCGGAAGACCTTGGACATGCTGCCCTGGCCGAGCCGATTGTCTAACTCGAAGCGATCGGCGATGCGCGTGCGCTCGACGTTCTTGAGACGCGTGGCAAACGCCGACTTGGGTTTGCGGCCGAACAGCTTTCCCAGAGCGGAGAACACGCCCACGCCGGCACCCCTCGTCATTTCTTTTCGCAGTAGTCGATCAAACGGGCCAACTCAGTCCGCAGATCGGCCCGCCGCACGATGCGGTCGATGAAGCCGTGCTGCAAGAGGAACTCACTGGTCTGGAAATCTTCGGGCAGTTCGAGCCGGACGGTAGCCTTGATCGTCCGCCGGCCCGCAAAGCCGATCATCGCCTTGGGCTCGGCGAGGATGAGGTCGCCCAGCGTGGCGAAGCTGGCCGCCGCCCCGCCCATGGTTGGGTGGGTCAGCACCGAGATGAAAAGGCCTCCCGCCAGATCGTACTGCGCCAGGGCCGCCGACACCTTGGCCATCTGCATGAGCGAAAGGATGCCTTCCTGCATGCGGGCCCCGCCGCCCGAACCGCTGACGATGATGAGCGGCAAGCCGTGCCGCGTCGCCCCTTCGACAGCCAGGGTCAGCTTCTCGCCCACGACCGACCCCATGCTCCCGGCCATGAAGCCGAAATCGGTGATCCCGAGCACGACGGGGCGGCCGCGGATGAATCCCTTGCCGATGACGGCTGCTTCAGGCAGGCCCGTGCGCTGCTGTTCGTCGCGCAGCCGCTCGCTATAGGGTTTGCGGTCGAAGAACTCAAGCGGGTCAAGCGACCGGAGGTCGGTGGCCCACTCCTCGAAACTATCGGTATCGAGCAGGTGGCGGATGCGCTCCCGGGCCGGAATGTAGAAGTGATGTTCGCACTTGGGACACACGTGCAACATCTCCTCCATGTCCTTGCGGAACAGAGTGGTTTTGCACGAGGGACACTTGAGGAACAGGCCTTCCGGTACGCCGCGCTTTGCCATAGCCTCTCATTGTAGCAGGCCGCACGACAAACGGGGACGGAGCCGCCGTGGCACCCCGTCCCCTAGGAGAATCAGCAGGCACGGGCAGCACCGCTACCCGTGCGACCGGCCTAATGGTCGTCTTCTTCCTTTACCCGCGGCCGCGGCGGGGCAGCCGGCGTCGCCGGCGCACCGGGTCGGGCCGTCCGGGTGTTGAACGTCTCGAGCTTTTGCCGTGGGGCGGCCAGGTCGATGTCGCCCGGATCGTCGCCGCCGGCCAAGGTGCAGAGCGCCTTGAAGACATTCGGCGAGATGCTCCGCGACAAGAACCGGACGCTGCCGTCGGCCATGACCACCCAGACGCCTTCCTTGCCACCGTGATTGGGGCTACGGAAGCCGCCCCGTACGCCGACGTCACGGTCGCAGTTCGGCGACGTCCCGCGCACCGTGGCGCCCCCGCCCGCAATCCAGGGACCGGTCGTGTCGCCGTCCACCTGGATCAGCATGATCGTCGTGGAAGCGCCATCGCGGATGTCTTCCAGGCGGGTCTGCCGGTCGTAGCCGAAGACCCCCGCCAGCGGATGGTTCGCCGGGGAGTAGGGGGCATCGGGACCGACGCCGGCCATGCCGACGACCTGCGTGACCGCCCAGAGGGCGTCCACGCCAGAGGCCCGGGTGTAGAGCCGACCGCCACCGGGGGTGATCAACTCGCTGACGAGAATGCGGCCGAAGCGGACATTGTCGGGGTCCTTCCAGGACTTGTTCGGATCGATGCCTTCCCGAATGCCGACCATACGTTCCGAGAAGTAGGGCATCAGGTCGGCGAAGAAGCTGACGCGCTCCGAGGGCGGATAGGGTCGGCCCCGCTCCGATTCGAACCGCCGCGGCAGGGCCCCGAACGGAGCGATGGCATTCTGGCCCTGGACGGACTGCCCTTGCCGATAGGCCAAGAGACCGCCCGCCAGGTCGGCCACGCGCACCTGCCCCGCGCCAATCTCGAACTCGGCCCGCCGTTCCACCATGATCCAACCGAAGCTGGACTCGATGAAGCGATCGGACTTGGCCGCCTTGCGATTCACGTCCACGGTGACCAGGATGATCTCATCCTGCCGAGTGACGGTAATAGTTGAATGCTCGGGCGCCGTGGCAACTGGCGTTTCGGGCGAGCCCGCCACGGTGGGCGGACCACCGAGGGTGAAGCCGCCGCCACCCGAGGGAGGCGCCTGCCGTCCCGAGCTGTCGTCGAGGCGGAAGCCACCCATGCCGGCACCGCCGCCCGCACGAGCCGGGGGCTGGCCGCCTTGCGGAGCCTGGCCACCACCGCTGAGCGCCGGAGGGCCGCTGCGAGCGAAGTCGCCCTGCGTCTCGGGTTCGGCCGCACCACCCACCTTGAATTCGAGCCCGAGCAGCGTCCGGAGATCGCGCTTGGCAATATTGGCCAGGGCGGTCTCCACTTGCTGGCGTACGTTCTCGCCTTCGCGCCGGTCCTTGCAGGCCAGGGCGCCACGCAGGAAGATATGGTCATCGCCAGGCAGCACATTCTGTAGGGCCATGGCCAGCATGGTCACCTGGGTCTGCTGAGCCATGGGCATGTCTTTCAGGGCGAGCAGGTAACCCGCCAGGTTGTCGCGTGCGCCCCCCTGAGCCGAGTCCGCGAAAACGCCAATCGACTCTTTATGATCCTCGGCCAGCATGATCAGCGTGCGGAGGGCAGGATCGATCGTGGAGTAAGGCTCTTCCCGAACGGCCACCGTGCCGCCCGGCGTCCCTGCGGGTCCCTGCCCCGGGGTGTCGCGCGCGGTCGTCGGCCGCCATGGCGTGCAGCGAGAGCAGGTAGTCGTCGATGGCGCGGTCCTGTATGCGCAGGC
>CALLZJ010000105.1 GCA_937858435.1 uncultured bacterium | reverse complement strand
GGCGACGCAGCAGCCGGACGCCTGCGAAGCCGGCGGCGACGAGCGCGGGCTCTGAGCCGTCCAGGTTCATGCGCCAGATCGTGCCACCCGGGGCGCGGATGTTGGCAGCATGGCCGCGCGGATCGTTGAGCCGGGGCAGGAGCACGTCCTCGGTCGTCCCGGGCTGGCCCTGATCGGGCCCCATGCCGCCCGTGGGCCAGCGCGTGAGCGGCGAGTTCTTGGCCAGCGGGTTCGGCGTCGCCCAGGCGTGATTGCCGATCATGACATAGAGGCAATTGTCCGGCCCATGGATCACCGCATGCGGACCATGCTCGCCCATGGCACTCTTGCCCGGACCGTCGGTCCCGACGAAACGATGCACCAGCTTCACCTCGGCGATTTCATCCCGAGCTGAGTCCGGCGTGCAGCGATAGAGTCCCGTCCCCTCGGGCCCGTCTCCCACGCAGAAGAGTTCCGCTCCCACGAAGACCATCCCCTGGCAGCCCTTGACTTGGGTGCAGTAGGGACGAATCTCCTGGAAGACGCCAGCCTGGTCGGGCTTAGCGCATAGCAGAATCGGCCCACGCTCCTGCGAGACGAACAGACGGCCCTGGGCATCGAACGTCATGTTGATGAGCGAGAATGGGAGCCTGCGATCCAGGTGCTCGGACTTGGGTTTAGCAGGCACGACAGTCTCAACGACAAAGCCCGCCGGGACCGTGAACTGCTCGTCGCCGCCCGCCTCCCAGACGAGCTTGTTCCAGGGAGCCGTGGAGCCATAGGCTCCCAAGACCTTGACCGATTTCCAACCTTCGGGCTTGAAGTCGAGCTTCTCCCAGCCCGGGGTCGACTCGCTGCTGGCCCGCCACGAGCCGTCGCTCAGGATCGCCAGCTTCGACTTGCCGTTCGGAATGTAGCCGACGCGGACCAGCAGGCCGGCCGGCTTGCCCGGTGGCGGCGTCACCTTCACGGCCAGCACGTTGTTGCCTGGAAGCGTCAGCTTGTTGAGATCGAAGCGATGCACCTTGGACGGATTCTTCTTGCTTCCCACCTGGGTGCCGTTGAAGTAGACCTCAAAGCTGGCGTCGGCCGCGATGTCCAGGTGGGCCTCATCCGTGGGGTTCTGGAACGGCCGGTCGATGATGAAGGTCTTGCGGAAGTAGACCGGTCCGTCCGCTGCCTCGCGCGACCAGATCCACTGAAGGCCACTGCCCGAAGCACCTTCCGACTGCCCCGAGACGGTGGCCCGATCGGCCGGCATCAGGGCAGCGACCAGACTCAGAAGGGCGCTCACGAAAACGAAACGACCCATGTCCCAGGCTCCTTGGCTGCAAAGGTGAGCATCCGCTCACGTCATTGTAGCAAGGCCCGGCCTGGTCCGCACAGACTCGGAAGGCGTGGAGTCACGGAGAAAGGAAGCCGAGTTTCATCGAGTCAGCCGCGGCCTCAGCTCGCTGGTCTACCGAGCCCTTACCGCTTGGCACTGTAGCTTGTGATCAGGTTGCGGTAGGCTGGCAAGTGGTTTGAGAAGAGCCGGCCCAGGCCCTCGACGTCGTTGCGCCAGTCGCGGTGAAGTTCGCAGGCCACGCCGAACCACGTCATGAGCTGCGCCCCTGCTGCTTGCATGCGGAGCCAGGCACTCTCGCGGGTCGTGTGGTTGAACGTGCCCGAGGCATCCGTGACGACGAACACGTCATAGCCCTCGGCCAGGGCCGACAAAGCGGGAAAGGCCACGCAGACCTCTGTCACCACCCCTGCGATGAGCAACTGCTTTTTGCCCGTGGCCTTGACCGCTTGAACGAATTCCTCGTTGTCCCAGGCATTGATCTGCCCCGGCCGGGCGATGTAGGGCGCGTCGGGGAACAGCTCCTTGAGTTCCGGCACCAGCGGCCCATTGGGGCCTTGCTCGAAGCTGGTCGTCAGAATGGTCGGCAGCTTGAAGTACTTCGCCGTGTCCGCCATGGCCAGCACGTTGTTCTTGAAGTCATCCGGGGAGAAGTCGCCCACGATGTTGCACAGGCCCGACTGATGGTCGACCAGCAGCACGGCGGCGTTGTTCTTGTCGAGACGTCGATATTCGAAGTTCGTGGGCATGGGTCTCCCTTGCCTCGCTGAGGCGGTTGGTGGGTGCCAACCTGACTTGTACCCCGCTCCGACCGTGGACGCAAGGATTCACCCTGGGAATGTCCGACGGGCAAAACTGGTCACGGCAGGTGGTGTCACCGGACCACTCATGGCTTGCGGGACGCGGATGCTCGTCGTAAGGACGAAACTACCGCATTGCAAGTCGCCTTTAGTTGCTCTTCCCTGCTGATTGTCGCTCGACCATCACCCGGCTGCAGCCCATAGCTGCCGAACTGGGCATGATTGCCCCCCTCTACTCTCACCCAGGTTGTCCTAGCGGGTAGCAGCCGCCTATTCGCCTCGCTCTGAGCCTGCTGCGCCACCTTATCTTCAGTCCCGTACACTTTGGTGACTTCGCCCGTGAAGCCTGAGAGGTCGAAATCCCTTGGATGGGTGGTGCCAATGAGAATCAGACCGCGGAAGAGCGATGGCTCCTCATGAACGAAACGGGCCGCAATCGAGCCTCCCATCGAATGCCCGGCGACGACCCAGTGTTTGATCTCAGGCTTGCTACTCATGACACTCTTGCCTAGGGCAATGGCGTTTTGCCGATGGAGTTCGGCCGCGGTCGTTTTGCCAGGCAACTTCACGACGTAGACGGCCCAGCCGTCGGCCGCAATAGCTCGCGCCAGCGGGGCGTAAGCCACGGGTTCCACGCCTCCGCCGGGGAAAAACAAGAGGGCGGATGGGCTCCCGCCTTTGGCCGGCGTGAATGACCAGTCCTGGGCAGTCTGAGTCACGACGACTTGGTCATTCGACTTCAGAACTGCGGGATCGACATCCTTGGCCGGGAAGAGATAGCGCTCGGCTTCAGTCTCGTCTGCGATCGACGCCCTAGCGATTCCGAAGCCCAAGATTGTCGCAGCCAGGAGAAGGAAGGAGCGGAGCTTGTAGTTAATCAATGGCCGGACCTCGGTTCGGTAACTGAGCAGTCAATCGCGCGTGCTTTTCTGCGGGCACAGGGACGGCAAGAAGATTGCCCTCAATTACCCTACGGCGCCGGACCGGTTGCCTTCAGTCGATGAGGCCGACTCACGCCGGGCCGACGCTCACGGCGGTCTGACTTGCGGACAGGGATTTGTGACATCGCTGCACCTCACATTTCCTCCGCACGTCAGCGACTTCGCGGATTCGGCCTGAGAATCATTGACAACAATAGTTGTCAATGCTACCATCTCCTCATGCTTGACATCCAAGTCATTGATGACCCCGCAGCGGCGACGGTGGCTCTAGAGCCCGTTCGAAGCCGGCTCCTCTCCGAGCTGGCCGCACCCGCTTCGGCTGCCACGTTGGCCACGCGGGTCGGAATGGCTCGCCAGAAGGTCAATTACCATCTGCACGCGTTGGAGGAGCACGGGCTGGTGCGGCTCGCCCAGGAACGCAAGTGGGGCGGGCTGACGGAACGGCTGCTCGTGGCAACTGCCGCTTCCTACGTCGTTTCTCCGAGCGCCTTGGGGCCAGTTGCTGTCGATCCGAAGCGTGAAGTCGATCGACTGTCCGCGAGCTACCTCATCGCGCTGGGCGCCCGGGTCGTCCGCGAGGTGGGCGACCTGGTTCGCCGCGCGATGGCGGCGGGCAAGCGCCTGGCGACGCTGGGTGTGGACACGGAGGTCCGTTTCCGGTCGGCGACGGAGCGAGCAGCGTTCACGGCCGAGCTCACCGAAGCCATCACGAAGCTCGTCGCGAAGTATCACGATGAATCCGCACCCGGCGGCCGCGCGCACCGCCTGGTGGTCGTGGCCCATCCTCTCCCCCAAAAGAACGAGCCTAGGGAATCACCATGAATCTTAAGGAAGAAGCCTCTGGACGCCGCTGGGGCCTGCGCCAGCGCCTGCTGGCCGCAACCTTGGCGTTCATGTTCCTTGCTCTCGTCGCACGCGGAGATGATTTGCCGCGCGGCGACGCCAAGGCGCAGAGTTTCTCACCTGAGAAGCTCGAGCGCATTCCAGCACTCCTGAAGGAAGCCGTCGAGAAGAAGCAGATCGCCGGCGGCGTCGCGCTCGTCGCTCGGCGCGGCAAGGTCATTCATGTCTCGACGGCCGGGATGCAGGATATCGGCAACAAGGTGCCGATGGGCGAAGGGGCCATCTTTCGCATCGCGTCAATGAGCAAGCCGATCACCTCGGTCGCGGTCATGCAGCTTGTCGAGGACGGCAAACTGAGATTGACGGACACGCTGTCCACGTATGTGCCCGAATTCAAGGACATGAAGGTGGCCGTGCCAGCGCCAGACGGCCAGTCGTTCGTCACGGTGAAGGCCGAGCGGGAAATCACGATTCACGACTTGCTGACGCACACCTCCGGCATCACTTATCGCATCATGTCCAAACCCCACGTGGGCAAGCTCTACGAAGAGGCCGGCGTCTGCGACGGTCTCGTGGAGTCCAGGGAATCGCTGGCGGACAACGTGCGCAAGATCGCCAGGCTGCCGCTCGTCTGTCAGCCGGGGAGTGCGTGGGAATATGGCTTGAACACGGACGTGCTGGGCCAAGTCGTTGAAGTGGTTTCGGGCAAGTCGCTTGAGGAGTTCATGCGCCAACGCATCTTCAACCCACTTGGGATGAACGACACCTGCTTCAATTTGCCCAAGGATAAGCACGCGCGCTTGGCGTCGCTGTACACGATTTTGCCAGACAAGTCGCTCAGCAAGGTCGGCGAGACGGTCGTGACGACGGGGCCGTTCGTGTACTCCGGGACGGTGCCGACGCGCGTCGACAACCAGTATTTCTCCGGCGGCGCGGGGCTGGTCTCCACGGCGGGCGATTACTTCCGCTTCGGACAGATGATGCTGAACGGTGGCGAGCTGAATGGCATGCGGGTCTTGAAAGCCGAGACGGTGGCGGCGATGACGAGAAATCAGCTCGGAAGCCTCCGCATCATGCCCGGCGCCTCCCAGATGGGCTACGGCTTCGGCGTGTTGTCGGCGGAAGGCAAGCAGAGTCAGAGCGACCCGAGCGGCGTCGGCACGTTTGGTTGGGGCGGAGCCTACGGCACGATCTTCTGGGTCGATCCCGAGAATGAAGTGGTTGCCGTTCTCATGGCCCAGGTCTTCCCGCAGGACTTCACGCTGAGCGTCGAATTCAAGAAGGCGGTCTATGCGGCGTTGACGGCAGCGAAGTGAGGCGTGGCTGGCAGTCCCGAATGAGCAACCCCGATCCCAAGGAGCCATCATGAGCGTGAAGAAAGAACCTTCCGGACGCAGATCCGTCCAGGTCGAGGTCGAAGTCCCTGGCACGCCGGAGGAGGTCTGGCAGGCCATCGCCACCGGGCCCGGGATTTCGTCCTGGTTCGTGCCGACGGAGATTGAAGAGCAAGACGGCAAACCCGTGGCCGTTAAGTCGAACTTCGGCCCGGGCATGGAGAATCGCGCTAACGTCACTGCTTGGGATCCGCCCCGGATGTTTGCCGCCGAATCCCCCGGTTGGACGCCCGAGATGCCGGCCATGGCGACCGAGTGGAACGTCGAGGCCCGTGCGGGAGGCGTCTGCCTCGTCCGCGTGGTGCATAGCCTCTTCGCCAGTACCGACGATTGGGACAACCAGTTGGAAAGCACCGAATCCGGCTGGCCCGGCTTCTTCCGCACGCTGCGGATCTACCTCACGCATTTCCGCGGCCAACGCTCGGCACTCATGCAGCGGATGGTCGCCGTCGCGGGTACGGAAGCGGAGGCTTGGGAAACGCTGACCGCTTCATTGGGACTGAAAGGCCTGAGCGTCGGGCAGCGCTGGACGGCACCCGCGGGAGCCCCGGCTCTCAGCGGTGTGGCAGAACACTCCAGCCAGAGTCCGTACGACATCCTGCTGCGGCTCGACAAGCCGGCGCCGGGCGTGGCCGCCTTTGGCGCCTTCAACTGCGGCCAGATCATGGTGGGGATCAACCTCTACCTATACGGCGACCAGGCGGCCAGCACGGTCGCCCGCGAGTCACCGCTCTGGGAAGCGTGGGTGCAAAAACGTTTCCCGACGCCGGCAGAACTGGGCGAGTGCACCTAACCAAGTGGTTTGATTGCGGCTCCGGCCCGTTTGACCACATCAAGAAGCCGCAATTCTTGTCTCTAACATGAAAGAGCCCTTCGACGTTCTCGCCGAAAGGCTTCTTTCTGAAAATAGTCGGGGCGACTGGACGGCTATTGAACTTTTTGTCGCTGGCGTCCTGGCCTGGGAAGCCGGGTTGCGGCGGCAGATCGACGACCGAATTCTTGCAGCGGATTGAACTTGTGCCTGCAGGCGCTCAGGACAACGGGCGGCACATTCGAGTCGCTCCCCTCCAGGGTCGACATCGGAGAACCGTCGTGTAGGCGTCAGCCGATGTGCCGACGTGGTATTCGCTAGAATAAGGCGGTACTGCGCACGCCCGGAGGTATCCCTCCGTGGGCGATCCCTCTGCTTTGGAGGTCCGCTGAATTCAAGGAGACCAGTTACTTGGACCTGACAGACACGCCCGTGGCCACTGCACACACGCTTGCTGTGGAGGAACTTGAGCGGAGTCTCTCGACCAATTCGCAAACAGGACTGACTGCTGCGGAGGCGAAAGACCGCCTGGCTCGATTCGGCCCGAACAAGTTGCCCGAGCCGGAGCGCATCTCTGCCATTGGGCTGTTTGTCCGGCAGTTTGCCAACTTCATGGTGGCGGTGTTGCTTGGCGCCATTGTCGTATCGCTGGCCGTGGGCGACACGAAGGATGCCATCGTCATCGGGGCGATCGTCATCATCAACGCCATTGTCGGATTCGTTCAGGAGCACAAGGCCGAGCGTGCCTTGGAGTCGCTCAAACGGATGGCCTCTCCGCAAGCGACAGTGCTCCGCGACGGAGACGTCGAGGCAGTTCCAACGGAGACGGTGGCCCAGGGCGACATCGTCCTGTTGGAAGAGGGGGACATCGTCCCCGCGGACATTCGCCTTGTGGAGGAAGTCGGGCTTGAGGCGAACGAGGCGATGCTGACCGGCGAGGCTGCCGCGGCCTTAAAGCATGTTGATACCCTGCCGGACGGCAATCTTCCCATCGGGGAACGCCGGAACATGGCGTACATGGGAACGATCATCAATGTCGGGCACGCACGCGGAATTGTGGTCGCCACCGGGGCCGCCACGCAGATGGGTCGAATCGCCGAGACTCTCGCGATTCCGCTTGAGAAGCCGACGCCGCTGCAAATCAAGCTCGCCGGCCTGGGACGAACACTGGTCGTGCTCACCATTGTGCTCTGTGGGGCAATCGGACTCATCGGAAACCTGCAAGGCCGGGGAGCGCAGGAAATGGCCATGACGGCCATCAGCCTCGCGGTTGCGATCATTCCCGAGGGACTCGTTGTCGTCGTCACCGTGACGATGGCGGTGGGCGTTCAGCGTATGGCACGGCGGCGGGCCATCGTTCGCAACCTTCATGCCGTCGAGGTGCTGGGTTCCGTCACCGTCATCTGTTCTGACAAGACGGGAACGCTTACGGAAGGGAGAATGTCCGTCACCGAGATTTTCGCGAATGGTCGGCGCTACCAGCTCGCGAACGATGCGCCGCCAGGAACGGGAGCGCTTCTTCATCTCAACCGTCCTGTCAACGACTTCGAGCCTCCGGTTGTCTGGCTGCTGCGAACTGCCGCCTTGTGCAATAGCGCAGTTCTGCAACAGGACGAGGCAGGGCGGTGGGAAGCCCTTGGTGATTCTACGGACGCGGCGCTCCAACTGATGGCCGCTCAGGTTGGTCATGATAAGCCACATCTCCTGCAGAAAGGCTGGCAAGTCCTGGACGGCGCTCCGTTCGATAGTGACCGCAAACGCATGAGCATGATCTGCGTATCACCCGACAATCAACCATTTGTTCTGGTCAAGGGCGCAGCAGAAGCCATTTTCAGCGTTACCACGAGCACAATGGACGGCCAGGGGGAAGCGGGCAGTATCGGGTCGTTACGGCAGGCCAGCCACGACTTTGCGGACGCTGGCCTGCGAGTGCTCGCATTCGCCTACCGTCCGCTGGAGAATGCCGAAGTTGAACCAACGCCAGAAGAGTTGGAGCGAGACCTGATTTGCGTTGGACTCGTCGGCATCTCCGATCCGCCGCGTCCCGAGGCACGACAGGCTGTTGCCCGATGCAGTGAGGCGGGAATCAAAGTCATCATGGTGACCGGCGATCACCGGGCCACTGCTGTGAACATTGCCAGACAACTGGGAATAGTCGCGGACGACCATGAGCGGGTGATCTCCGGCTCGGAAATGGACGCGATGACGCCGGTGGAACTTGCAACCCTCGCACCCGAGTTGAACGTGGTCGCCAGGGTCAGCCCACAGAACAAGCTGACGCTCGTCCAGGCTCTCCGTCAACAAGGTGAGGTTGTCGCGATGACGGGCGACGGAGTGAACGACGCTCCCGCCATCAAGCATGCCAATGTCGGGGTCGCGATGGGAATCTCAGGCACTGACGTGACCAAACAGGCGGCAGATATCATTCTCAGCGACGACAACTTCGCGACGATCGTGACCGCAGTGGAAGAAGGCCGGCGGATCTTCGACAACATCGTCAAGTTCATCGTTTTCTTGTTGACGATCAACGCCGCCCAGTTGTTCGTGATTCTCTTCGCGATCGTGGGCGGCCTTCCCGTCCCCTTCACGCCCATTCAAAACTTGTGGCTGAACATTGTCACGGGAACCCCGCCAGCCTTAGCCTTGGGATTCTCGCCTGCGGTTGACGGACTGATGCAGCGTCGGCCTCGCCGCCCGTATGAACCCATACTCGGCTGGTGGAATTCCGGGACAATCCTGTTTCATGGATTGCTGATGAGCATCATGGCCCTCGGAATGTTTCTCGTCGAAGTTTACGTCGATCACGAGCCTATCGACAAGGCACGCACCGCGACATTTACGATGCTCGCGACGCTTCAACTGATCTACGCCTTCAACGTCGTCGGCGAACCTGGCCCCGCGGCGTTTCGCTCGTTGGGCAGGTATCGCTGGCTGGTAGGGGCGGTCCTCCTTTCCCTAGCGCTGCTCCTCATCGGAATTTATTTCCCCGTCCTCAGTGATGTGTTTGGACAGGATGAACTGTACCTTCAAGACTGGGGCGAGATTCTTGGCGGAGTTGTCCTGTTTCTCGTGTGCGCCGAAGTGTTCAGGCGGTTACGGAATCGGCTACGATCTGAGCAACCGAGCGAAGTTACAGAAGAACAGCGGTCCGAAACCAGCGACGGGATTTGAACTCAATAAATGCCATTCGGAACAGCAGTTAGAACGATGCAACGAAGTCCCTTGCGAAACCGCCCCAGCAATTTGAACCAGTTGGCGGCGAAACTCGATGCGCCGCAAAGCCGTACTCCGGAACGCCCAACGGCTCGCCGCAGGTCTTTGCGGCGAGCCGTTGGTTATTCAAGTCGGGGTGACAGGATTCGAACCTGCGACTTCGTGGTCCCAAACCACGCGCTCTAGCCAGGCTGAGCTACACCCCGTCGGCGTGGGACCATGGGCCCCACCCTTTTCAGACTCCCCATAAGCTACCTTAGTTCACCCACGCTGGCAACTGAACCCACCCCCGACCGTGCCCTGCCCGAAGGCGGACGCGGCGAAACCCGAGCCGGCGGCGTCAAGGGTCTATTGGCAACGATACGAGCCGGGACGCCGGTTCGAGCTTGCATTCACTTCCGGGGTGGCTAAGAATCATTGCTGGTACCGGGTCAGAGGGCCGCCGCGGCCACGACTCCGTGCCGCCCTTCCGAATTGTTCACGGACCAGTCCTCCATGGACGTCATCATCGCCGGCGCCGGCCTCGTGGGCTACCACATCGCAGATCGCTTGTCCAAGGAAGGGCACAACGTCACCGTCATCGAAAAGAATCGGAGCAAGCAGGAGCTTCTCAACTCCAAGCTGAACGCCCTGATTCTGCATGGCAGCGTGGCCGACGCGGAGGTGCTGGAGAAGGCCGGGATCGAAAAGGCCGACCTGTTCGTCGCCGTCACGAACCAGGACGAAGTGAACCTGGTGGCAAGCATGCTGGCCCACGAGCGGGGCACCAAACGGATCATCGCCCGCATCAAGAGCCTGGAATACACCACGTCGGAGTGGATTCAGAACGCTCAGAAGCTGGGCATTGACCTGTTGATCAACCCGCAGAACGTGGTCGCCGAGGAAATCTATCGCATCGTCTCTTATACCGCGGCCCAGGAGGCGGCGGAGTTTGCCGACGGCCAGGTCGTCTTCCTGGGCTACGGCATCGGTCGCAACAACCCCCTGGCGGGCATCTCGCTCCGGGAACTGGCCGGCGTACGCGGCATCTACCGCATGGTGGTCGTCGCCATTGCCCGCAAGCACGAGACGATCATGCCCCGAGGCGAGGACGTCATCCAAGAAGGGGACATCGTCTACTTTGTCTGCAATAAGCGCGACCTGCCTGCCATCAACTACCTGTTCGAATTCCAGAAGCAGCCGACCAAGCTGGTCTTTATCCTGGGCAGCGAACGGATCGGCGAAGTGCTGGCCCGGAAGCTCGCGGGGCCGGGGGTGCGGATCAAGCTCATCGAAAGTGACTCCGAGCGGTGCCAACAACTGGCCGAAGAGTTGGACGACGTGATGGTGCTCCATGCCGAGGGGACCGACGTCGACACGCTCAAGCATGAGGGGATCGAGCACTGCGACGTGTTCGTGGCGGTGACCGGCGACGAGCAGGCCAATATCCTCTGCTCGCTCCTGGCCAAGAGCTACGGAGCCAAGCGGGCGATTGCTCTGGTGGATCGACATGAGTTCGTGGCCCTGGCCCCGTCGCTGGGAGTCGACGCCTGCGTGAGTCCCCGGCTAGCGACGGCGGCAGCGGTGGTGAAGTATGTCCGCCCGCCCGGCGTGGCCCGCATCGTCACCGTCGAGCACTGCAATGCTGAAGTCGTGGAGTTCGTGCTGGCAGCCGATACGGGCATTCTCGGCAAGCCGCTCAAGGAGTTGGAGATGCCCACCGGGTCCATCATCGGCGTCATCGTCCGCGGCACGCAGGTGGTCATCCCCTCGGGGGACGACCATCTCGAGGCAGGCGATCATGTGATCGTCTTTACGCTGCCCGAGGCGATCGCTCGGGTCGAACGGTTCTTCTCCTAGTATGAACTACCGGCTCGCTCTCCACGTCGTCGGCGGCTTGCTGCTCTTTTTGGCAGCCATGCTGGTCACGCCCCTGCCCTTCGCCCTCTGGTTTGGGGACGGACAGTGGCTAATTTTCGTACTGTCGTCGGCCATCACGGCCGGGGCAGGCCTGACGCTCTACCGTCGCTTCCGCGGCCCGGATCAGCTCACCCTCCGCGAAGGCTTCGCCGTCGTCACCTTCGCCTGGCTCAGCTTCGGCCTCTTCGGGAGTTTGCCCTACCTTCTCTCTGGAAGCTTGCTGAACCCCGCCGATGCCTTCTTCGAGTCCATGTCGGGCTTCACGACGTGCGGGGCGTCCGTCTATACCAACGTGGAAGCCCAGCCCAAGAGCCTGCTCTATTGGCGGGCGTTGACGCAATGGATCGGCGGCATGGGCGTAATTGTCCTGGGTGTCGCCGTGCTGCCACTCCTGGGCGTAGGCGGTATGCACCTCTTCGAGGCCGAGGCGGCGGGGCTCAGTCCGAGCGCGGATCGCCTGACGCCGCGTATTCAGGACACCGCCCGGTTGCTCTGGGGCGTCTATGCCCTCATCACCGTGGTCGGAATCGCTCTCCTGATGCTCGGGGACATGAACTTTTTCGATGCCATCTGTCACACCTTCGCTGCCGTGGCCTCGGGCGGATTTTCGACCCGCAATGCCAGCGTCGGAGCCTTCGGCACCTACAGCCAGCTTGTCCTGATCTTGATCATGCTCATGGGAACCATCAATTTCTCCCTCCATTACTTCGCCCTCCGAGGCCAGGTTCGGCGCTATTGGGAGAGCATTGAACTACGCTGGTATCTCTATCTCTGGCTCGGCGTGATTCTGGCCGTTTGGCTCGCCAACGCCTGGCATGGGCAGTACGACCATTGGCTGCTCAACCTCCGGGATTCGACCTTTAATGTCACTTCCGTCATGACCACCACGGGCTTTGCCTCCGCGGACTACGGGCGGTGGCCCGTCGTGACCTCCTGCCTCCTGTTTCTCACCATGTTTGTGGGCGGTTGCGCGGGTTCCACGTCCGGCGGACTAAAGCAGATTCGGCTCGTACTGCTGCTGCGCCATGCTGTACATCAGCTCACGCGCTTAATCCATCCGCGCCAAGTGCTGGTGCTCAAGATCGACGGCCGAGCTGTGCCGCAGGCCGTCATCCAGGACGTCCTCGGATTTGCCGTGCTGTTCTTGGGCGTCTTTCTGGTTTCAACCCTCTTGTTAACCGCGGTCGACGTCGATCTGGTCACGGCCAGTTCGGCTTCGGTGGCCTGTCTGAGCACGGTCGGTCCAGGCTTTGGAAAGGCAGGCCCGATGGACAACTATGCCACAATGCCCTCGTTCGCCAAGCTGGTCCTCTGCGTCGTCATGCTCTTGGGGCGGCTCGAAGTCTCGACCGTACTCGTGCTCTTCTTCCTTCGCTTCTGGCGGAAGTAGTCCACCACGCAGCAGTCTGCCGCCTCGAGACCGCTACACATTCACCACAGGACCTGCGGTACAATGGGACAATGGCCCTGACTGCGATCTGCCCACTTGGTCTGGCCCCCCGCGGAGCACCTTGTCATGCAACGTTCGTGGCACATCCGAAACCGACTCTGGGTCGGCATCCTCTTGCTGGCCCTGGGTTGGACCTCGGTGGATGCGAGACAAGACGACGAGGCACCCGGCGAGGGCCCCGAAAGCCTCTGGGCCGGCGTCTTGGGCTCGGGCCAGAAGCTCCTCGTCAAAGACGGCACCGACTGCAAGGTCATGGGCACAGTCGAGATCAAGGTGCTGGAGCAGGTGCAGAAGGGGGTGGACGCCACGCTACCCAAGCTCAAGAAGACCCTGCAAATGAGCCCGAACGACCGCCTTTGGACAGGTTCCGTGCTGGTCCACGTCTGCAAGGAGCGGGCCGAGTTTCGCCAGCTCTACAACCGGCTCCTGCGTCGCCAGCCGCTCAATGAGGAGACGGGTGTCTATGCCCATGTGGGTCGGCTCACGCACTTGCTAGTCGGGCCGTTGGCCGGCGGGCCAGCGCGCGTGCCGGCCGACGTCGAGGCCGTACATCAACTCGGCTCAGCCACCTTGACCCGACTCCGCGGAGCCAACCAAGCCATGGAAGGCTGGTTCACTTATGGCTTCGGCCGGGCGACGGCCTATCGCTATGCGCCCCGGAGTTTCAGCCAGGAGCGACAGCGGGCGGCTGCCCTGCTCGCCCAGGGTAAAAAGCTCGGCGACTTGCAATCCGATCAAGTGTCGGGGGCCGATGCTCGCATCCTGGCCAGCAGCGTCGCGGACTTCCTGGCTTACTCGCCGGTCATGGCTCGCCAGTGGCCTGATTTCTACGTCTCCTTTGGCGGGGGCATCAACATCTGGGACGCCTTGAAGGCTTGCGACATCAAGCCCGAGGCGTTCGAGCAAACCTGGGCCGTCTGGGCCCAACGGCCACGCTGAGACGCCGGGCTCAATCCCAAAACGTGCCTTGCCGCGGCCGGTCGGAGGCTGGTGGCGGAGGCTCCGCTGGCTCGGTCCGCAGTTCGTCCACGTGTGATTCGGCCCTGAGGCTGGGTAGGCCGGCCGGGTCGTCGAACTCCGGATTGAGCCAGGCATCCCAGTCGCTGGTGGCCAGTAGGACGGGCATCCGATGGTGAATCTGCCGTATCGCCCCGGCCGCATCCGTGGTCAGGATGGTGGTCGATTCCAAGACCTCCCCGTCCGACGGGTTCGTCCAGGAGTCCCAGAGCCCGGCCATCGCCAGGAAGGGGCCCGACGTGGGGCTGACCTTGTGCTTCAATTTCTTCTTCGTCCCCACGTCCTGCCATTCCCAGAAGCCGGTGGCGGGAACGATGCAACGCCGCTGCCGCCAGGCCGAGCGAAAGGTGGGTAGGCGCGCTGCCGTTTCGAGGCGGGCATTGAAGGTCAGGCGGTTCTGGTCCAGGGCTTTCGTCCAAGAGGGCACCAGCCCCCAGCGTCCCTGAGCCAGGTGGCGCTCGCCCTGCTCATTTCGGACAAAGAGGACGTTCTGGGTCGGAGCGACATTAAGTCGAGCCACTTCATCGGCCTGGCACATCTCGATGGCTTCTTCCAGCGGAATGCCAAAGTGCTGAGCCAGGTCCTTGGCCTTGGCGACGAGAATGAAACGACCGCACATCTGCCCGGCCTCCAAGGGCCCTTGGTTTAGCCCTATTCTAGTCTGTAGCGTCTCGCTGTCCGAATCGGCGTCGTAGGCCAAGCCGCCGCGGTATCCGAGGGGAACTCCCGTGCCACCGATCGCCGCTGTGTCGTGGCCGCGCTTGCAGGCCGGTCTGGACGAAGTGCTGGCCAGCAACGCCTTCTACAGGACGAAGCTCGGAATAAAGCTCCACGTCGATTCCTGGGAGTCCTACCGGCAGTTGCCCTTCACCACGAAAGACGAACTCCAGACTGACCAGGCCGACCAACCACCGTATGGGACCAATCTGACCTGCCCCCTGACACACTATCGCCGCTGCCACCAAACGAGCGGTTCCACGGGTCAGCCTCTGCGTTGGCTCGACACGGCGGCAAGCTGGAACTGGCTGCTCGACCTATGGGACACGATCTTCGGCATGGCAGGGGTCACGAGTGCCGATCGCTGCTTCTTTCCCTTTTCATTCGGCCCGTTCCTCGGATTCTGGGCGGCCTTCGAAGGAGCAGCCCGGCTGGGCTGTTTCACTCTACCCGGCGGCGGGATGACGACGCAGGCCCGCTTACAGGCCATCGCCGATCACGGCATCACCGTCGTCTGCTGCACACCGACCTACGCCATGCGACTGGCGGAGGCGGGCGGGACGCGGCTGGCATCGTCTCCCGTCCGGGCCCTCATTCTGGCCGGCGAACCAGGCGCCTCGGTGGATAGCGTGCGGCAGATGTTGGAAGCCGCCTGGGGAGCGCGGGTCTTTGACCACTGGGGCATGTCTGAGTTGGGCTCCTTGGGCATGGAATGCCGTGAGAACCCCGGCGGCTTCCACCTGCTCGAAGACCATTGCATCTCGGAAGTCCTCGACCCAATCGGCGGCGACCCAGTCACACCGGGCAGCGAGGGAGAACTCGTGGTTACCAACCTGGGCCGCTGGGGTAGTCCGCTCATCCGCTATCGAACCGGGGACCGGGTGCGGGTCGATCCCGAGCCGTGTCCCTGCGGCCGGCCTTGGCAGCGGCTCGCTGGCGGCGTGCTTGGCCGCACGGACGACCTGATCTTCATCCGCGGCAACAACGTCTATCCCTCCATGATCGAAGCCGTGGTACGGCGCTTCCCCGCCGTCCGTGAGTTCCAGATCGAGGTCGACGCCACGCCCGGCCGAACCGAACTCCTGCTCCACTTGGAACTCGCGGGGCCGGTGGAAAGGCAAGGCCTGGAGGAGGCCGTCGCTCGAGAGATTCAGACAGCCTTTCATTTTCGACCCCAGGTACGGCTTGTCCCGCCCGGCTCACTTCCGCGTTCGGAGATGAAGTCGAGGCGACTCTTGCGTAAACTAAGTTGAGGCAATTTGGACGGATCCCATGGATGCGGACTCGTGCCTCGCAGACCGTGTCGCCCCTGATCGCAACCCTCCTTCGTCCGGGTGCTCCCATGTCACGAATCTTCCTGCTGTGCGGTGCTTGCTGGCTCTTGTCCGCGCCCGGTGCCACGGCCGATTGGTTGCATTGGCGGGGGGCGGCCCAGACCTGGGTGGCGGTCCACTCGGGCATTTCCATCGAATGGCCAACACCCGGCAAGAAGGACCTCTGGAAGGCCCCCCCCCGCCTCCGGTCGCCGCCGCTCGTAAGCCGGGAGAAGGTCTACATCATCGGCTCGGTCGGTGAGAAAGAGATGGAACAGGAAGCGGTCACCTGCTTCGACGCCTTCTCGGGCAAAGTGCTGTGGCAACACCGCTTCAACGTCTTCCTAGCCGACATCGTGTCCAATCGCGTCGGCTGGGCCAACTTGGCCGGAGATGCCGAAACGGGCAACATCTACGCCCATGGCGTTCAGGGCCTCTTCTTCTGCTTCAGCCAGGATGGTCAAATCCTGTGGCAGAAGTCGATGACAGAGGAGTTCGGCCGCGTTTCCGGCTACGGCGGCCGCATCACCTCCCCCATCGTCGTCGACGACGTGATCATCTTTCACATGCTCAACGCCAGCTGGGGCGATCAGGGGCGAGGCGGCCACCGCTTCGTGGCCATGGACAAGAAGACCGGCGACATTCGCTGGTGGAGCCAGCCGGGAGGTCAGCCGCTCGACACGATCTATTCCAGCGCCATTACCCTAACCGTCGACGGGACCAAGCTGCTGGTTTGCGGCGGAGCGGATGGCTTCATCCACGCTCTCAAGGTCGCCTCGGGGGAGAAGGTCTGGAGCTTCCCCATTACCAAGCGCGGCATCCAGGTCTCGCCCGTGGCGGACCAGGCCAAGGGGTATGTCTACATCTGCCAGAGCGAAGAGAACGTTGAGAGCAACGTCCCCGACCAACCCAACGTCCAAGGCCTGGTGATCTGCCTGGATGCCAAGAACGTGAAGGACGGCAAGCCGGCCGTGGTCTGGCAGCGAACGGGTCTTCTCGTTGGGTATGCTTCTCCCCTGTTGCACGACGACCGGCTCTTCGTCTGCGACAACGGGGCCAAGATGTTCTGCCTCGATGCCGCGACAGGTGCTACTTTGTGGGACCACAAGTACGGCCGCTCGGCCAAGGGCTCCCCGGTTTGGGTGGATGGCAAGATCTTCGTCTGCGAAGTGGGGGCCCGCTGGCTGACGCTCCGGCCCGGCGACAAGAAGTGCGAGACGATCAACGCCGCCCGCTTCACGCGGCCCGACGGCCTGGTCATCGAGTGCAATGGCAGTGCGGCCGTCGCCCATGGCCGGGTTTATCTGCCCACGGCGGATGAGCTGTATTGCATCGGTGCCCCCGGGCGGAGAGACCCGGACCAGCCGATGGTCATACCCCGCGCGCCTGCCACGGAAGACAGCGTGTTCATCTCCGCAGATAAGGAACACTTCGCAGTCTTCCCGGCCGACGTGACACTTGCGGCAGGAGAAAAGAAGCAGTTCAAGGTGGTCGCCTGGCGCAATGGGCAGGCGTTCGAACTGGTCGGCGAGGTGAAGTGGTCTTTGCCCACCATGCCGCCCCAGCCCGGCTCACCAGCCGGTACTCGGCCCATCCCCGCCTTGCAGGGTTCCATCGCCGCCGATGGCACGTTGTCTCTTCCCGCCGAGGTGCTGTCGCAGTCGGGCGTGGTGGAGGCACGATTCACCATTGCCGGCCGCGAGGTTGTTTCCCGGTCTCGGGTCCGCGTGGCACCGAATATCCCCTATACGCAGGACTTCAGCCAGATCGAGTTGACACGCATCCCCACGGGCTGGATCAACCTGGCGGGCAAGTTCTCGGTCGTTGAGATGCCGGACAAGACCCGGGCTCTGAAGAAGCTCGGCAGCAACCCGAACCCGCTTGTGGCCCGGGCCTTTGCTTACATCACGCGCCCGACGGCCGAAGAGTACACCATCCAGGCCGACCTGATGGGCACGGAGGCGGCTTCGGGTGCGTCGGCCTCGCTTCCGGACATGGGGCTGGTCAACTGCCGCTACGTGCTGGCCTTGGACGGTAACAAGCAGCAGGTCTGGCTCCGCTCCTGGGAAGCCAATCGCCGCATCGACATGACCAAGCCATTCCCTTGGCAAGCAGGCACTTGGTACACTTTCAAGCTGCATGTGACGCAACAGGGCGACAAGGCCCTGGTGCGCGGGAAGGTCTGGCCGCGCGGCACCACCGAACCGAGCGAGTGGACCGTGCAGTTCGAGGACCCCAGCCCCAACCGCAACGGCGCGGCAGCGCTGTACGCCTACGCCACCGGCATTCCCGCGGACGGCAAGGGCGTGGGCGCGGAGGTCTACTTCCAGAACGTCGCGGTGCTGCCGAACAAGCCCTAGCGCAGCGGCGCCACGTGCAACGACGCTCGTGGCCGTTCCTGTTCAGAAAGCGTGAGCGATCCCGATGATGAATGCTCCTCGACCCTGGCAGCGACTTCTCTTGGCCGTACTCGCCACGGGCACCATGGTGGGACTCGGTCTCTTGGCCACGGCGGCTCCGGAACCCGCTGGCGAAGCGGCCCCCGCGAATGGGCCACGCTCCGGCCTTGCTGGCCGGGCAGGCTTTCGCGAGAGCACCTGGCCCATGTTCGGCGGCACCCTCCATCGCAACATGGCCAACGACCGCGAGACCGGCATGCCAACCGAATGGGACGTCGAAGCAGGCAAGAACATCAAGTGGTTTGTTGAGCTGGGATCGCAGTCTTATGGCAACCCGGTGTTCGCACGGGGTCGCATCTACCTCGGCACCAACAACGGCACGCCCCGCAATCCCAAACATCAAGGCGATAAGGGCATCCTGATGTGCTTCGAGGAGGCCGATGGCAAGTTCATTTGGCAGGCCGTCCACGACAAGCTCGAAGCCGGCCGCGTCAACGACTGGCCCGAGCAGGGCATTTGTTCGTCTCCCTTCGTCGAAGGCGACCGGCTCTACTACGTCAGCAATCGTTGTGAACTGGTGTGTGCGACCTTGGACGGCCTGGGAGCCGGCAATCAAGGCATGAAGGACGAGAAGTACCAGGAACCGATCGACGTCGACATGATCTGGAGCCTGGACATGATGAAGGAACTGGGCGTCTTTCCGCACAACCTGGCGGTCTGCTCGCCCATTGTCGTGGGCGATCTGATTTTCGTCCTGACGGGCAATGGCCACGACGAATCCCATGAGAACATCCCGGCTCCGCAAGCTCCGAGCTTCATCGCCGTCAACAAACACACCGGCAAAGTGGTCTGGACCAGCAACGCTCCAGGCAGCCGCGTCCTCCATGGACAATGGTCGAACCCCTGCTATGGCGTCATCGCCAACCGCCCCCAGGTCATCTTCGCCGGCGGCGATGGCTGGGTGCGGAGCTACGAGCCTCAGACCGGCAAAGAGATTTGGCGCTTCGACTGCAATCCCAAGTCGGCCGTCTACAAACTCGGCGGCAAGGGCACCAAGAACTACATCATCGGCACCCCCGTCGTCTGGGACAACAAGGTCTACATCAACAGCGGTCAGGACCCCGAGCATGGCGACGGCGTGGGCCACCTTTGGTGCATCGATCCGGCCAAGGCGGGCGACGGATTCGAAGTGGACCTGTCTCCGGTCAACGACAACTTCGACCCCGCCGACCCCGTCAACAAGAACTCCGGCCTGGTCTGGCACCATGGCGGCGTTGACGCCAAAGGCGACCTCATCTGGCGCCGCAGCCTGTCGACCGCCTGCATCCACGAAGGCTTGCTTTACATGTGTAACTTACCCGGCTTCAT